>JAMFSG010000360.1 GCA_026225155.1 Verrucomicrobiota bacterium | reverse complement strand
CGCTCCGACAATTGTTGGAGGTTCAAAAAAACATGGTGGGCCAGACCTCGGTCCGACTCGCGCAAAGAAGCAGTGGCGTGAACTTTTTGTAGATGGAATGGGGATCGCTGACGAAGCTCCCGATGAAAACTTTCCTGAAAATGGAATTCCACGTTTGACGGTTCGCATGGTTGCACGGATTCAAAGCTTTCCTGACGAATGGCAGTTTGCTGGAAAAAAGACAATTACTTATCGGCAAGTCGGGAATGCTTTTCCGCCTCTGGTTGCTCGTGCAGTTGGTTTGGCAATTCGTCGCGCGTTAAACCGGCAACGAGTGCAGCTGAACGGAACCGAACGTGTCGCGGAAATGAGATTGTTAGATACCCCACGTTTACGTCAGCTACATCGAGCCAAACCCAAGCCCAAAGTTCATTAGCCGCTATTTGTTGGAATTAAATCTCCGGAAGAATTGGTGCTGGCATAATTGGGTCAGCCGGTCGAGCCACTTTCCATAATTGCCCACCAATTTCAACGACGCCAGCATCCATCCTTTCTGTCCTAATAACTCGAACAGATACTGATTCACCACGACGGGGAACGACAATGCCCAATGCTTTAGCGATGGCACAATGCGATTGAAATTGGCCTAAAACCAAAATTCCTTCTGGTTGAAGGTTTGTGCGTGCGCCGCCATTTCCCCGCACACGTTTCATGTAATCATCTTGCTGTGCCACGGTTGCGACGACTGCCCTGCCTACCCTCATGCCAAGCGTGTTTCTGAAAAGCTCGTTGATGCGTTTAACTCCAGACTTTTTGTTGGCGAAAATCTTGTCCAACGTCAGTTTATCTAATTGTAAAAGGACATTTGGAGGAAGTGGTTGGTTTTGAAAAAGCCAAGTGATTGCATTCCGCCCAGCTTCATTAAGCGTTGCTTTCTTATCTCGGTTGCCACCTGTATTCAAATATCCGGCTGCAGCACGAACGATACCCATACTCCATTTTGGATCGGCATTGTCTTCCGCCCAAATAACGAGGCACAAATGCCCCTGTGCTTCGGGCGGAATCATCCAGCCGCCTACTCTTTGTGAATACTTACAATCAACTTCTATTCCTGCTATCCGATAATCCAATTCCGTCCCATCTTCAAATTTGAATTCACGATGAAGATTGATTTCTACAAGCGTTCCACAATGTGTTTTTTCAGTTTTATGAAGTTGATCCCAGCGATAACGGCCAGTTCGTTGGCCATCATAAAGCTGATCAAGAGTATCTCGAAGAACTTGCGCTGTGCGAGTGCCATCCGAATCCAGTTTTTGAATCGCAGCAGCTACAGTTTCTAATTCCGCATCAATAATAGTTTGAGACGGCATGAGATTATTTCCTCGTGTTGCTCCGCTTTTGTTGAGCTTCTTCAATAAGTTTTGGAAGCCCGATTTTGAGCGCTTTAGCGATTCGAATTGCAACATCGAGTGTGGCGTTTCGCACGCCACGTTCAATCATGCCAATGTAGGTGGGATGAAGCCCTGCGCGTTCAGCCAACTTCTCTTGGGACATGCCAGAAGCCATCCGCCTATTGCGGACGGCATTTCCAAATTGTTTTGATATATTTGAAACAGGCATCAAACATTAATTGGCATTTTCCACAATAAACTACCAGAGACTATGGTATGTCATTGCTAATTGCCGGGCTATTTTTAGCTATGCCTGCCGCGTCATTTGCAGCCTGGCTGAAAGCGGATTTTATAAGTCAGCAGACTCTTTCATCTGCCGACCATAAGCGGCAAAAAAAGTTGAAAATAAAATTTGCCAAAAACGACTTTCTGGCTTACCGGTATTCAAGCCCCATCAGATGACGGAGCCTAGCAGGGCAACAATAACAATACATTCCCGGCGCGGTCTTTTGCCTGCGGGATCTGGCCGGAATCATGAAAGCTCGACGTATGAGTTATATTGATCCAGACCTGTTAAGCGGCGCATTGAACAACCTCATCACCTTCGTCGGTGACAACGGAACGACCCTCTCGGCCAAAGGCGTAGATAGCACGACCATCAGCGACAGTTTGACGGACATCAAAAGTGACCTCGCCAGCACGAAAACCATCCGGGACAATGCCAAGACGGCCTTGGCGGTCGCCCAGCAAAATTTCGCGGCCAGCGCGGCGAGCAATTATACCGCCTTCAGCAACGCGATTGACACGGTGTCGGGTGCCATGGGCAAACTGACTCCAGCGGGCAAACAGGTGCTTGGCTATCGCAAGCACGTCACGGGTGCGGATAATCATCATGCCAGCCCGCAACCCGCCTCCACGGAAACTCCCGCCAAATAAGTGGTTTTCTACATAAGTCCTTCTGTCGCAACCAACGCTTGACCCGCTTTTTCAAAAGGCGGGTCGGCTTTTTGTAAAGGCTGACCGGCTTTTCCCAACTCCCGACCGTCTTTTGGCGAAAGCGGGTCGAGCGTTCGCAAAGGCGGGGCCGCCGTTGGTCAAGGCTGGTCGGGAGTTGGCGAAAGCCGGTCAGCCGTCGCGGACGGCGGGACAAGAGTTGGCCAAGGCGATGCGAGAGTTAGTAAAAGCGGGTCAGCCGTCGGCAAAGGCAGGTTCGCCGTGGACGAAGGCAGGGCAGGAGTCGGCAAAGCTGGTTCGACTTTTTTGTAAGGCGGAATTGCTTTCGCTAACTTACCTTAAAGGTTCAAAATAAATTTCGGCTCGTCGGAGTCTCGCCCCACCGGCTTTTCTCAAAACTTTTCCCGCCGCGATTCGATCTGCCCAATCGCCCAGCGCGCATGTTCGGCGATCAACGGCTCGGCATCGGCCGTCGCGCGTTGCAGATGGGGCAGGGCAGAGTCATCGCCGATGTTGCCCAACGCGACACAGACATTCCGCAACAACCCGCGCCGCTTTGTGCGGAGGATTGGCGAACCAGCAAAACGGGATTTGAAATTTTTGTCGTCGAGTGAAAGCAGTTCAATCAAATCCGGCGAATCCAAATCTGTCCGCGCGTGCGATTTCATCAGCTTGCCTTCGCGGGCGAATTTATTCCACGGACACGCGGCGAGGCAATCGTCGCAGCCGTAAATGCGGTTACCGATGGCCGGACGGAGTTCGACGGGAATGGAACCTTTCAGCTCGATCGTGAGATAGGAGATACATTTGCGCTCGTCGAGTTGAAAGGGTATTGGTATCTCGTTCGTCGGACACGCGGTCAGGCAACGCGTGCAAGTGCCGCAACGATTCTTTTCCGCGTCGTCGGGTTCGAGTTCCAAAGTCGTGATGATCTCGGAAAGAAAAATCCAGTTGCCCAATTTGCGGCTGATTAGATTCGTATGCTTGCCGACAAAGCCAAGCCCGGCGCGTTGCGCGAGATCGCGTTCGAGCAACGGGCCGGTGTCCACATACCACAATGATTTTGCCGACGCGTCGCCGAGTTGATTCACGAATTCGGTCAACTGCTTCAAGCGTTCGCCGAGGATGTCGTGGTAATCATCGAAGCGCGCGTAACGGGCGACGACTCCTAAGTGCTGAGTGCGGAGTGCGGAATGCGGAGTGGAAGTTTCATAGCTGGCCGCGAGGACGATGACACTTTTTGCCTCGGCTAAAACGAGTTGCGGTTCGACGCGTTTTTCGGCGTTGCGTTCGAGCCAGGCCATTTCGCCGTGTTTTTTTTGGGCGAGCCAGGTTTGAAATTTTTCTGCGCTGGCGGGCGCGGCGGCGGAAGTGAAACGGCAATCGTCAAAGCCCAGTTCCAACGCGCGCTGGCGGATGGCCGCTTTCATTTTTGTCCCGCGACGGCGATGCGAAACTGATGCGCGACCTGCTGCGCCATTTCGCGGACGGTGCGGATGTCCGTGTTCATCAGCACGTCGGCCTGTTTGTAAAATGGTTCGCGCACGGCGAGCAGTTCGCGGATTTTTTTCTGCGGATCGGGATCGTGCAGCAGCGGACGATGCGACTGGTTGCGCACGCGTTCCCAAATTTTTTCCGGCGACGCCCAAAGGCAGACGACCAGCGCGTGCGTTTTCAAACTTGCAAGATTTTCTGCATTCGCCGGCAAGCCGCCGCCGGTGGAGACGACGGTTTTATTCCGGTTGGCGAGTTCGGCGACGACTTTTTTTTCCAGCGCGCGAAAAGCGGCTTCGCCGTCGGTCTTGAAAATGTCGGCGATCGTGCGGCCGGTGTGTGTCTGGATCAATTCGTCCGTGTCGAGATATTCGAAATGCAACTGCTCGGCGGCGAGGCGACCGACGGACGTCTTGCCCGTGCCCATGAAACCGATGAGCGCGAGGTTGACGAGGTGACGGCCATTTTGCATGGCGATGGATTAACGGATTTTGCGGCGCAAAGCACGTTTGAATTTTTAGCGGCGGCTCGCGCGGACGCTCGCCCCACCAATTTTTTTCGACCCCTCGACACATTTCTAATTCGTGCTAGTTTGGGCGTGTGAAACTGCCGCCATTCATCCTGGCATCTGCTTCGCCGCGCCGTGCGGAATTGCTGCGGCAACTGGAGGTGGAATTTCAAGTCGTCGCCAGCGACGCGACCGAAGTTGCGCCCGAACATCTGTCGCCGCAGGAGATCTGCCAGCTCAACGCGCATCGCAAGACGCGGGTCATCGCCAAGAAACATCCCGACTTTCTCGTGCTCGGCGCGGACACGCTGGTTTTTCTCGATGGGAAAATTTTCGGCAAGCCGCGCAATCTCGCGGACGCGCGCCGGATGTTGAGGCAATTGCAAGGGCGCACGCATCAAGTCGTCACCGGCGTCTGCTTGATGCATTTGCGCACGCATCACGAACGGATTTTTGCCATCAGCACGGACGTGGTCTTTCGTCCGCTCACGGAAAATCAGATCGGTGATTATCTTGCCAAGATCAATCCGCTCGACAAGGCGGGCGCGTATGCGATCCAGGAGCACGGCGAATTGATCGTCGCGGAGATTTCCGGCTCGTTCAGCAACGTCGTCGGCCTGCCGCTGGAACAACTCAAAACGGAACTGGACGCGTGGTCGGCGCGGTGAAGGAATCGCTTGGAGATTTATCAACAGCTTTGGCGCGAAGCCGTGTCGGCATTTGAACGTGGTAGCCCACAGCTAGATCATTTATTGGACAAGTCAAAAGACTTGCGGCGCAGCGTGGGGCTGGCTGTTCGTCCGCCAAAATTGGTGCAGGAAAAGATAAGTGCCTTCCTCAAGCAGATCGCTATAGTTGCGCCTGGGCAATATTTTTACCAGCCGGAAGAATTTCACGTCACGGTGTTGACGATCATTTCGGGGACGGAATTTTGGCGCCCCGAGATTCGTCAACTCGCCGCCTGCCGCGCCGTCATCAAGGAAGTTTTATCGCGCCAAAAGCCTTTCGCAATTTGTTTTCGCGGCGTCACCGCTTCGCCGGGCGCGGTGATCATCCAAGGATTTCCGCAGGACGACACACTGGAAAAAATCCGCGCCGAGCTGCGCGACGCCTTCGCGCAAAACGGACTCACAGATCGTTTAGACCGCCGCTACAAAATCAATTCCGCGCACATCACGGCCATGCGTTTTTGCCGGCCGCAAACGGATTGGAAACCCTTGGCCAGCTTGTTGGCAGAAAATCGCGAGACGGATTTTGGCGAAATGACGGCGGATCGCATCCAACTGATTTTTGGCGATTGGTATGCCTCGGCGGAATCCTCGCGCACGTTGCAGGAATATCCGTTGCGGTAAATCGGTAGAGCGAGACTTCATCGTCTAAAATAATACCACCAAACAATGTCACGGCTCGACGGAGTCTCGCCCCACCTAAAGGCAACGGAAGATTGCCTCTGGCATTTTGTAAGGAACAATTTAGACTGCGCGTCCGATGCTTGAACCGTTGACCAATCCGCAGATCCGCAAATTCAAAGCCGCCGCGCAATCGCTGGAGCCAATGCTAAAAGTCGGCAAAGCCGGTTTAAGCGAAGGCTTTATTGATTCAGTAAATACTGCGCTGGCGCAGCATGAATTGGTGAAGATCAAGTTCGTCGAATTCAAGGAGCAGAAAAAAGAACTCGCGCCGCAACTGGCGGAAAAAACCGCGAGCCACCTCGTCATGCGCGTCGGTAACGTGATGGTTTTGCACCGGCCGCGTCCGGCTGCGGCTGCGTCGGCGGACGAATGATTTTTTTCAACGCCCAAATAAAAACCCTCTGCCGCCGTGACGGCAGAGGGTTGAAAGCAAACTTGAATCTGGTTTGTTCGCCGGCTTGAAACGGATCAATTCAATTGCGGCGGGCGCGGGGTGAAAACCTTCAGGTCAAGGCCGTCGTCAGTTGTCTTGCCGCCATAGACGGAGATGTAAAAGTATTTCGCCACCTGGTCAAAGTCGGGCAGCAATGTGAAATCCAGCGAGTCGCGAAAAACCGGCGGCAATATTCTTAACGAGGCATCGGCATCCACGGAATTTTTTGCGAGCTTGAAGGCGACGCGCATGGCCTCGCGCTGGTTTTGATAGCCAAACAATCCGCCACCGGCACCGCCGATGTGTTGTTCGGCATCGGCCAGCCCGGGAAGCTGGCTCAACGGTTTGGTTTTGCCGTCGGCGCTGCGGAGGTATTCTTCTAAAATACCGGGATCCAAACTGAAGGCCACATAACCGCTACTGGAACTCACGAGCAACGGCGGCGCGGGAACGGCTGTGCCGTCAGCGGTGCGTTGCGGGCGCATGGCGATGGAATAAATTTTGTGGCCGAGAAAATCGCGTGGCGCGGGCGCATCGGCTTGCGGCAAAATCATTGAAGTCACCACCTTGATCGCATCAATGACCTGGTCGGGATTGGCGACGCCGACCAAAGTCAATGACGGCGGCCGGGCAAAAGCCGCAAGCGAATCGCCGACGGGAGATTTCTGATAATTCACAATATCGTCGCCGAGATTGCCGAAAAGATTGTTGCGGATGTCGAAGCTGGGATCTTTCTGCTGCGCGGAAGAATTTGCCATATCAATGACCGAGTTCACGCTGGCCAGACCGCCGGGCGAAATCGCGGCGATGATTTTTTGCAGTTCGGCCCACGTCTGTTTGCCGTCCAAACGGATGCGGGAAAATTTCACAACCCCATCCGGCACGAACGCGGGCGGGTTTGCATCCTTCGCGGGCAACGCAAGAATTTTCAACAGACCGGCACGCGCGCTGTCCGGCGCGTCAAGATGCACGGTCAAGATCGAGCCGTCATGCGATTCGCGTAGCGCGAGGCTGGCGGATTTCAAACCGCCGAGGCCGACCACGCCGATGATTTTCGCGGCGGAAAATTTCGGTGCGAACGGCGAGGCGTTCGCATCGTTGCTGTCATCGGGCGCTTGCGAAACGAGATCGAAAAATGCCTTTGTGTTGAACCAGCCGTAATAGGTCGGCGCATCGCGGAATTGCGTAAGCTTGTCCGCTGCGAACGTCGCATTGTCCGTGAGCGCGGGCGCGCTGCCGCCAGTCAGATGTGCGGCGACCGGCTCAACCGCATTGATTGAAGTGCCGGCGATCAGCAACGACTGGAACTGCGTGAAATAAACATCCACCGGCTTGGCGGGCTTCGGGTCTTTGCCGATTTCCGAAACCGGTGGTTTTTGCGGGATGATGCCTGCGAGATCGTTGCTCGACAGCGTCACGACGGTGAATGTCAGGCCGTGGATCGTTTCCGTGCGCAGCGCGCGTCCGGCGTCCGTCCATTTTTTCGTGAGCGTGGTGAGGTTTGTTTTGAGCGAATCACTCTTGTCCTTCGCATCCAGCAAAAACACGAAACCGGGCGGAATGTCGTCGTGAGCGTTCGCGCCGTTGACAGTGACGCCGAGCGTGATCTGGCCGTGCGGCAGGTTGGCAAAATCCGCGACCTTCACGCCGAGATCTTTTTCGAGCGGCGCGATATATTTTTCGCTCAACTTAGCCACGAACTTGTCGTGAAACGGCTTCATGGCCGGATCGTTCCAGAACATGAGTTGCGGCGAAACTTTGCTCGCGGCGCGCAACGCGTCGGTGTCCGGGATGGTGAAAAATACGAACGTGTCCGCCGGCAAAAGATTTTCGGCGGCCGGAATCGCGGCGCGGCTGGAATTGGCGAAAGCCAGCGACGTGGCAACGGCGGCGAGGAAAAGCGGACGAAGGATTTCAATGGTCATAAAATTCAAATAATTTGGGAAATGATCAATAACTGTCTAAATATTTTTTAAGGATTTTTGAGAAAACTTCTTTCTTTTCCGCGATTTGCTGATCGTAATTCGTGACTGACTGGCCAGATTTATACGCATCAAGAGCGTTTTGCAATGAATCAATATAATCATCCAAAGCCTGTTTCAGATCAATGGGAGCAGTGCTTGTATTCACTGCTTTTAATTTTTGTATAAATACTTCCAATCGTTGAGTGCCAACCTGACTATTGTTTAATTGTTCCACCGCTTTGCCAACATCTTCCTCGATATTTCGGGCTTCTACTTGATGCCCAACCTTGCCAATTCCAATTACTGAATAAATTCCGAAAGCAGTTGCTGCAATCAGTAATAGGATTTTTCCGAACTTATTTTTTAAAATCCAATTCATTTATCCGTCGGCTTGCTTTTCGTCCGGCTGGGCGGTTCGAGGTAGCGATACGGATTGTTTGGATTGTCGGTCGAGTAGGCAAACGCATCGCGGTGATCGAGAAAACTTTTCACAAGTTCGACCGGAATCGCAAATCCAAGACCTTCACCGAAAGTGATCTTCATGTTCGTCACGCCGACGACTTCGCCGGCGAGATTGAACAGCGGGCCACCGCTGTTGCCGGGATTGATCTGCGCGCTGGTCTGCAAATACAGTTCGCCTTCAAGCTGGCGTGTCTTGGTGCTCAAAATGCCTTGCGTCACCGTGCGTTCGAGGCCGAGCGGACTGCCGATGGCAAAAACGGAATCGCCCACGTTCAAGGCGTCGGAATCGCCAAGTAAAACGGGCTTGAACTTCGGCGCGTTTTTGTCCTGAATCTGCAACAGCGCGAGGTCGTGAAATTTATTGATGGCGATGATTTTCACCTGCTTGTAAATCTCGCGGTTCAAATTGCCGTCGGCCTGGCGATAGACTTCCACGGAAATTTCCGTCTCGCCTTCGATGACATGAAAATTGGTGATGAGGTAGCCGTCAGGATTGATGAAAAATCCCGAGCCTAAACCTTCCGGCGTGCGCACTTGCACGACGGATTCGCCGATCTGCTTGACGAGCGAGCTGACATCGCGGGCGGCGAACGGCTTGGTGCTGGCGGAATAAAATTGCCCGTTATCGGTCAGCGGCGCAACCACGGGCGTGTTGGTTTCATTCGCCTTGACGATGCGCGTGATGACATTGCGAGGAACGATCAGCACCGTGTAGCCGACGTCCACGACGACGGCATCGGGTTTCTCAGCGAGAATTTTTCCGGTGACGGCATCCTTGTCTTTGAGCTGGATGGTGTCGGCGAAATTGAATTGCACGCCGCAAACGAGCAGCGAAGCGATGGCAAGATGTTGCTTCAACGACATTTAGTGAAATTAAACCACAGCCTTTGATTTGACAAGCCGCCAGCCGTTCAATCTTGCATCGGAAAACTTTTCAGCTAGACTCATT
>JAMFSG010000359.1 GCA_026225155.1 Verrucomicrobiota bacterium | reverse complement strand
GCCCGATCGCCGTGCAGTTCGACCAAAACAGCATCGAAGTGATTTTCATACGCTTAGTGAAGATGCTGAAATATCTTGCGTTTTGAAACATTGATACCATCTCACAATTAAATTTTCCCATTTAGAAAAACTCTCGCATTTGCAAAAAAGAATTTACAACTTACTAACTGTCCGGCGGATTTTAACGCAACGCTATGTTTAACTCGTTTCATCGTTGGCTTGACCAGAAGCTAGGAGTTGATGTGTATCATCTGCGCGGAGATGAGATTGTCCGCAAGCATTTCATCCTGCGATATTCGTCCAAGCATCGCATTCAATGTCAGGATATTGGCACTTGGCAAAGGTGGTGCGTAGGCGGTATGGGTTCTGGTGTGGAGATTAAGTTTGTAGATGGACGCTTTCTACCATGCGGAGATCGTTTCGGACAGTTGGCCCAGATTTTGGGACAAGTTGCGCCATCTAAAGAGTTGCCATTTGAAATTGTATGACCTATCTGGCTAATGCCTAAATAAGCTGCAAATGCGATTGCATTCTAAAAACTTTTCGCAACCAACTCGCGCGCCTGCCGAATCAGATTCAAATCTTCGACGAGATTGCCAAAACGCAATTGCATCGCGCCGCTTTGCTGCTGACCGAGCAGTTCGCCCGGGCCGCGCAATTTCAGATCTGCTTCCGCGATTTTGAAACCATCGTTCGTTTCTTCCAAAATTTTCAGACGCGCCTGCGCCTCGGGATTTTTCGCGTCGGAGATCAGGATGCAAAAACTTTCGTGCGCGCCGCGACCGATGCGCCCGCGCAATTGATGCAACTGCGCCAGCCCGAAATGCTCGGCATTTTCGATGAGCATCACCGTCGCGTTCGGCACATCCACGCCGACTTCGATCAGCGACGTGGCGACGAGCACCTGGATTTTATTCGCGCGAAAACCGGCCATCACATTTTCTTTTTCGGTCGGCTTGATCCGTCCGTGCAGCAAACCGATTTTGAACGGCGTCAATGCGCGCTGCACGTTTTCAAATTCCTTCGTCACGGCCTTGATGTCTTTGTCCGTGTCCGCAACTTCGACGCGCGGATAAACGATGTAAGCCTGGCGGCCGCCGGAAATTTTCTCGCGGATGAAATCAAAAACCTTCGGCAATTTTTCCGTCGTGCGGACAAAAGTTTTGATCGCGCCGCGACCGCCGGGCAATTCGTCAATCACGGAAACATCGAGGTCGCCGTAAAGCGTCAGGCCGAGCGTGCGCGGAATCGGCGTCGCCGTCATCACGAGCAGATGCGGATAATTGCCTTTGCGCACGAGCGCCTCGCGCTGGGTCACGCCGAACTTGTGTTGCTCGTCAATGATCACGAGGCCGAGTTTGGGCAGATCAAAACCGGCGGCGAACAGCGCGTGCGTGCCGATGAAAATAGCAGATGGAAGTTGGGAGTTGGAAGTTGGGGCGTGTTTCCCATCTGCCATCTGCCATCTGCCATCTGCTTTTTTGCTGCCCGTTTGCAATTCCACTTTCACGCCGAGCGGCTCAAACCATTTTGAAAAATTGCGGAAATGCTGTTCCGCCAAAATCTCTGTGGGAGCCATCAGCGCGACATTGAAACCGCTTTCCAAAGCCATCAATGCGCTGCACGCGGCGACGGCAGTTTTTCCGGAACCGACATCGCCTTGCAATAAACGCCGCATCGGATGCGCGCCGCCCATGTCGGCGCGAATTTCGCGAAGAACTTTCGTCTGCGCTTCCGTCAATTTGAAACCGAGTTCGGCGAGAAACGGTTTCATCAAACGATTGTCGCCGCCGCACGGCAACGCTTTGGAAATGGCCTCGAATTTTTTGCGCCGTGATTGGATTTGAAATTGCAGCGCGACAAATTCATCCATCGCCAATCGCTGCCGCGCGATTTCCACGTCGGTCAACTCTTGGGGAAAATGAATCATGCGAACGGCGTTCGCGCGCGGCGGAAAAATTTTCAGATCCAGTTTGATCGGCGGCTCTTCGATTTGCGTTTCAAATTTTTCCAGCGCGTGCCAGATGAGCGAACGCATCACGCGCGCGGTCAAGCCGTCGGTCAGCGGATGGACCGGCACGATGCGGTTGACGTGGATGAATTCGTCGTCGCCCGGCTCGACGAATTCCGTTTCGGGATGCGTGAACGTGCGCGGTTTTTTGTCGTCGTCCAATTTTCCGAAGATCAAAAATTCGCGGCCGACGGCATACCAATCTTCCATCCACGGCTGCGCCTGCCACCAGCGGCAATGCAGCCGCGCCGTGCCGTCATCGAACACGCATTCGAACATCGCGCGCGTGCCGCGTTTGAAATGCTTGACGCCGGACGCGATAATTATTCCGCGCACGGTTGCGGCTTCCTTCAATTTCAGATCGCGGATCGGCAGGAATTTCCGGCGATCTTCGTAACGACGCGGTTTGTGCAACAGCAGATCTTCGACCGTGAAAATTTCCAATCGCGCGAGCAATTTCGCGCGCTCATCGCCCACGCCCCAAACGGACGAGACGGGTGATTGCAACGGAGAAATTTTTACTTCCGGCGACGACATTCAGCCGACGATACAAACGGCGGGAAACAGTTTCAACCACGGATGGACACGGATTAACACGGGCAGCAAAAAATCTTTGACGCGAATTTCACGGATGGGCACAAATTTTCGGTCGTTTTTTAGTTAGTGAAAATTCGTGAAATTCGCACCCGCTTTGCTAGATTGAATGCTTGTTTTAATGCACGACAAAGAATCACCAGAAAATCTTCCGGACGAGCCGTTGGATAAGCCAGTTGCGCCGAGCGAACACCCTTACGCCGTTTTGCGGAATGGTGATTTTGTCCGGTTTCTCATCGGGCGGTTCGCAGCGTCGCTCGGGCAGCAAATGCTCGTCGTGGCGATTGATTGGGAACTTTACCGGCGCACGCATTCGGCGCTGTCGCTCGCTTTGGTCGGACTGTCGCTGATGATCCCGATGATCCTTTGCACGATTCCCGCCGGCCATTTCGCGGACACCTTCAACCGCAAAAAAATCATTTTGATC
>JAMFSG010000358.1 GCA_026225155.1 Verrucomicrobiota bacterium | reverse complement strand
TCGAGACCAAAATGCTGGTCGTTCAAAATCTTTTCCGCCGCTTTCAAATCCAGTTTGTCTTCGGTGGATTTTTCCCACGGCACGGCGAGAATCCAGTCGAGATAATTCCGGGCGACGCCATATTCCGCGGCGGCGGGCGGCGTTTGTTGCAGCCGTTCCAATTCCTGTTCCGCCGCGCGACGAACTTCCGGCGGCAAAACGGCGGATTCGATTTTTTCGCGCAACGTTTTCGTTTCACCGGCATTCTGATCGCCATCGCCGAGTTCGCGCTGGATGGCGCGGAGCTGTTCGCGCAGGAAAAAATCGCGCTGCGTTTTCGCGACGGACGAGGCGACATCGCTCTGGATTTTTGAACTTAACGTCAGCACTTCCTGTTCGCGGTTGAGCAGCGGCAAAAGCGTGGCGAGGCGTTCGCGGACGGAAACCATTTCGAGCAATTTCTGGCGGTCGTCCAGATTCAAATTCAGATTCGCGGCGATCAAGTCGGCGAAATGGCCGGGATGCTCGGTGTTCAGCGCGGCGATCTTGACCTGGTCGGTCAGCGCGTTGGACATTTTGGCGATTTCTTCAAACTGCTTGTGCGCGTTGCGCAACATCGCTTTCAGCTCGATGGAATCTTCGGTTTCGTCGCGGAGCAATTCGTAGTGCGCGCGCAGATACGGCATCGGCGGCTCGAATTGTTGCAGGCGGATGCGCCAAAGACCTTCGACCAGCACGCGGGCGGTGCCGTCGGGAAGTTTCACCATTTTGGACAACCGCGAAACGCAACCAACTTTGTGCAGGTCATCCGGCGTCGGCTCGGCGACATCGGGTTTGCGTTGCAAAACCGCGCCGAACAAACGGTCGCCCGCGACGAGGTCGTCAACGAGTTTCAGGCTGGGTCCGGTTTCAACGAGCAGGGGAACGACGGCGCCGGGAAAAATAACGATGTCCGCGAGACCAAGAATCGGCAACGCGTCCGGCAGTGAACGGGAAGAAAGCCGGACTGGGCCATCGGATTTATCACCCGAACTGAGGATGCTGACAAATTCCGTTTCCGCCGAGGTTGTCGTCATTCAGCAATTAGACCGCGTTAGGCCTGAAAAGTTCAGGCAAGTCATTCACCCTCGGTGATATGAACTTTTTTAGTTTTAGTTTGCGGCTGGTGCGCCGGCGGCACATCAATCCGCAAAAATCCATTCATATAAACGGCTTTCGCCTGGCTTAAATCATAATCTGACGGCAGATCCAGCACCGTTTCAAACGGGCCGTAAGTGATTTCCATCACCAAAAAACTGGACTGCATCGAGCGGCAACTGTCTTGGCGGACGCCGCTGATGCGCAGCCGGCTGCCTTCCACCACGATGTCGAGGCTGTCGCTTTTCATGCCCGCCAGTTCAACTTTCACGACGAGGCCGCCTTCAGTGGCATAAACATCGGTGTTTGGCGCCCAACGACCAGTGGTGGGTTCACTTGATCCGCCCAAGGTGGAGGTGCGGGCGGCAAAATGAATTGTGGAACTGACTTTAGTGACGGCCATGATAGTATGAATTTGTATCCCTAAATTCCCCATGCAAGCAACCAACCTGCATTTTTGTTCACGTCGCAAACATACTCCCAAAAATGGCGAGTGCAAATGGAATTTTAATTTTTCGTTTTAATTCATCCTCGTCGCGCGTTGTCGTCCATCGGCCGCGGGCAAAAAGTGGCAGGACG
>JAMFSG010000357.1 GCA_026225155.1 Verrucomicrobiota bacterium | reverse complement strand
GGCGGAAAAATTGAACCGAAGCGAACGGAGAAAACGAAGAGGAAATTTGAAAAAAACTCTTCGCGCCCTTTATTTACTTTTGTTCAAAAATTCATTGGGGCCGCGAGACGAAGGGATTGCCTTTGATGTAAAACCGCAAGTGGCGTTTCGCCCAGTGCTTTGCGTATTCCACGCCGATGCGCGGGCCTTTGACGATGGAAAAATTTTCCACTTCAGATTCCGCGAGGAAAAAATCGTCGCTCAACAAATCGTGGCCGTTGAGTCTTTTATCAATGTTCAGCGCGCGACAAAGCAAACCCGGCCCGCACGTGCGTCCTTCGAGATTTTTGACCGGCTCGATCGCACGTAGCAAAACGGCGGAGGCATGACCTTCGCGTTCGGTCACGACGTTCATGCAATTATAAATTCCATAGATCAAATAAACGTAAGCGTAACCGGGTGGACCGAACATGATTTTAGTCCGTTCAGTTTTGCCTTTCGATGAATGCGCGGCCAGATCGTGTTCGCCGAGATAGGCTTCAACCTCGACAATTTTTCCGATGCGTTCGACGCCGCCTGTTTTATTGACGAGAAATTTTCCCAGCAACTCGCGCGCGACGAGAATCGTGTCCCGGTCGTAAAATTCGCGCGGCAATTTTTGCACGCGCCATGTTTGCGCAAATTCCCGGTTTGACACGAGGCAAAATGTCCGCAAAATGATTGGCCGTTTGGTTGCCAGCGTAGCTCAGTTGGTTAGAGCGTGGGACTCATAAGCCCGAGGTCAGTGGTTCGATTCCACTCGCTGGCACCAGCCTTCGCCCGGCACTTCGCTCGAGCCGCGGCTCGGCAAGCCGGTTAATGTTTTTTTGCAGCAGACGTTTGAAAAAAGCAATCTTGCGCGCCGCCAATGAAATATTTTGAAGCGGGCGGACAAGGCATGCGATCCGGCAGAAGAAAATAGTGAAAGCGTAGAATGAATTACCTCACGTGGATTCGCCGGAATGGTTTTATTCTTGGGCTGGTCCTGGCCGTGTTGCTGGCATTTCTTTTTCCCGTGCCAGGTTCGCGCAACGGATTTTTGCATCCTGAACTGGTGAACAATTTTGGGATCGCTTTGATCCTGTTCTTGCAAGGGCTGTCGCTGGCATTTGAAAAACTCAAGAGCGGTGCGAGCAATTGGAAGCTGCACGCGATCATTCAAAGCTTCACGTTCATCGTCTTCCCATTGGTCGGCATCTTTGCTTATTTCGTCGTGCCGCTGCTCTGGACTTCGGAGCCGATTGCGATCCGGCAGGGCTTGCTTTATTTGTGCGTGCTGCCGTCCACGATTTCCACTTCCGTCGTTTTGACCGCCGTGGCGCATGGCAATGTCGCCGGTGCATTGTTCAACGCCGCGCTGTCAAACATCATCGGCGTGGTGCTCACGCCGTTGCTCGTGCATGAACTGATGCAGACCACCGGCCAATCCACGCCGCTCGGACCGTTGATGAAGATCACTTTGCTCACGCTGCTGCCTTTTTTCATCGGCATGAGCCTGCGCAAGCATGTTAAAAAATGGGTGGATCATCACAAAGCCTGGATTGGCCGCATCAGCAATACGGTGATCGTCTTCATCGTTTACAGCGCATTTTGCGATTCCTTCGTGGAAAAAATCTGGCAACAACACGGAACCGCTACGGCGGGAAAATTGTTTGTCTGCGTCGCATTGCTTTTCACGGGCATGTCGCTTTTGATCTATTCAACCTGTCGCGCCCTGCAATTAAATCGCGAAGACCGCATCACGGCCTATTTTTGCTCCGTCAAAAAAACGCTGGCGATGGGCGTGCCGCTGGCCATGTTGATTTTCGGCCCGCGCAGCGACATCCCGCTGATCTTGCTGCCGCTCATGCTGTATCATCCGATCCAGATATTTGTTAATGGCCTGTTGGCCAATCAATGGGGAAGAAGCGTTGAAACAAAAACAAAAATCGCGGCTTAAATTAAATTTTTCGCTCCAGAAAATTTACAGCTGGCCAGCGATTAGCCATTGCTTTCGTCTCAAATTTCCCCACGGTTAAAATTGCAATCAGCCGCGCCGACGCTATTTTCTTTTCCATGCCGATCAATGTGGAAAAAAAGCGGCTGGCGGAAAACAAGGCTGGCTCGAAACCGTGGAAATTTTTCGGTCCGTATCTCGCTGAACGCCAATGGGGCACGGTGCGCGAAGATTATTCGCCCGGCGGCACGGCGTGGGAATATTTCCCGCACGAAGTCGCCCGCAGCCGCGCGTATCGCTGGGGCGAAGACGGCATCGCGGGTTTTTGCGACGGTCTGCAACGGCTTTGCCTTTCGCTCGCGTTGTGGAACGGCAAAGATCCGATTCTCAAGGAACGGTTATTCGGCCTGACGAATGCCGAGGGCAATCACGGCGAGGACGTGAAGGAACTTTATTACTATCTCGATGCGACGCCGACGAATTCGTATCTGAAGATGCTCTATAAATATCCGCAGGCGGAATTTCCTTACGACCAACTCGTCGCGGAAAACGCCAAACGCGGTCGGGATCAGACGGAATTTGAATTGCTCGACACGGGAATTTTTGACGACGACCGCTATTGGGATGTGTTCGTCGAATACGCGAAAGCCGCGCCGGATGACATTTTGATGCGCGTCACCATTCACAATCGCGGACCCGAAACGGCCACGATCCATGTGCTGCCGCACCTTTGGTTTCGGAATACTTGGGCGTGGGAACCAAACCACGCGAAGCCGGATTTGCGTGCGGTTCGCGGCGGCTCGGCGGTCATTGTTCACGACGAAGAACTCGGCATTTTTGAATTTTATCCCGGCGCGGCGGACGGAAATTTGCCGGAACTTTTATTTTGCGAAAACGAAACGAACCGGAAAAAAGTTTTCGGCGAGAATCAGGCGCCGGGATTTTTCAAGGATGCGTTCCACGAATTCATCATCAACGGCAAAACCGAAACGGTGAATCCCAAACGCGTGGGCACGAAAATGTGCGCGCATTATCAATTGGAAATTCCCGCCGGCGGCTCGAAGGAAATCCAGTTGCGGCTTTCGCGCAAAACGAACGTCAAGCCGTTTGAAGATTTCGCTGATATTTTTTCCCAGCGCATCGCCGAGGCAGATTTATTTTATTCCGAACTGCAAACTGGTTTGGACGACGCCGATCTGCGATCCATCCAACGGCAATCTTTGGCCGGCATGATCTGGTCGAAACAGTTTTATCATTTCAACGTGCGGAAATGGTTGAACGGCGATCCGCTGCAACCGCCGCCGCCGCCGGAACGCAAAAAAGCGCGCAACACCGAATGGTCGCACTTGAACAATTCCGACATCATCTCGATGCCGGACAAATGGGAATATCCGTGGTATGCGTCGTGGGATCTGGCGTTTCATTGCATTCCGTTCGCGATCGTGGACGCGGAGTTTGCCAAGCGTCAACTCGATCTGCTCACGCGCGAATGGTTCATGCATCCGAACGGTCAGTTGCCCGCGTATGAATGGGCGTTCGGCGATGTGAATCCGCCGGTGCACGCGTGGGCGACATGGCGCGTTTTTCAAATTGACCGCAAAGAACGCCGCGAAATTGATCCAAACGATAACGGCGATCTGGAATTTCTCGAACGCGTTTTTCACAAGCTGCTGCTCAATTTCACTTGGTGGGTGAATCGCAAGGACGCGCAGGGACGGAATATTTTCCAAGGTGGTTTTCTCGGCCTCGACAACATCGGCGTGTTCGACCGCAGTTCGCCATTGCCGACCGGCGGCTTCATCAATCAGGCCGACGGCACGAGTTGGATGGCGATGTATTGCGTGAATCTGCTGCGCATTTCGCTCGAACTCGCGCAGCACAATAAAGTTTACGAAGACATCGCGACGAAATTTCTCGAACACTTTTTGAGCATCGCCGCCGCCATCAACGGCATCAGCGATGGTCACGGCCCGATGCCCGAAGAAGGTCTTGCATTGTGGGACGAGACGGATAATTTTTATTACGACGAACTCTGCCTGCCCGACGGCACAAAAATTCCACTCAAAGTCCGCTCGATGGTCGGGCTCGTTCCGTTGTTCGCCGTCGAAACCTTGGAACCGGAGATGTTGCGTGGCTTGCCAAATTTCAGCGCGCGTCTCGAATGGTTTTTGAAACATCGTCCTGATCTCGCGAATCTTGTTTCGCGCTGGCAGGAAACTGGCGTTGGTGAAAGGCAATTACTTTCGCTGCTGCGCGGTCATCGCATGAAATGTATTTTGCGCCGCGCGTTGGATGAAACGGAATTTTTGAGCGACTACGGCATCCGCGCGCTTTCAAAAATCCACGAGACACAACCGTATCGGCTTGATTGCGGCGGCGAAATCCACGAAGTCCGTTACTGGCCGGCGGAATCGCAAGGCGGACTTTTCGGCGGCAATTCCAACTGGCGCGGCCCCGTCTGGCTGCCGATGAATTTTCTCATCATCGAATCGTTGCAAAAATTTCATCATTACTATGGCGACGATTTCAAGATCGAATGCCCGACCGGTTCCGGAAAATTCATGACCATCAAGGAAGTCGCGGATGAAATTTCGCGGCGGCTTGTGAAATTATTCCAACCCGGTGCCGACGGTCAGCGTCCGGTTCTGAAATATCATCCGAAGCTCGCGAGCGATCCGCACTTCAAGGATTACATTTTGTATCACGAATATTTTCACGGCGACAACGGCCGCGGCGTCGGCGCCTCGCATCAGACCGGTTGGACGGGATTGGTGGCGAAATTAATTTTTCAGCAAGCCGGCTGTTCTTGAAAACGTGGCAAAAAACAGGGCGAAGCTTTTGGCTTCGCCCTGGCTGAAAGATTTTTCCGGCCAATTATTCCTGCACGAATTTGATGATGCGGGATTTTTCGGTGCGGCGGCGCAGACCTTCGTCCAACACTTTTTTGCGCAAGCGCAGATTCTTCGGCGTGGCTTCCACGAATTCATCCACGTCAATATATTCCAACGCGCGTTCGAGCGAGAGTTTCATGGGCGGCGAAAGCGCGATGCCTTTGCCGTCGCCTTGTGAACGCATGTTCGTGAGGCGTTTTTCCTTCACGGGATTCACGGGAATGTCGTTCTCGCGCGCATTTTCGCCGACGATCATGCCGACGTAAATCGCGTCGCCCGCTTCCACCATCAAACGACCGCGTTCCTGCACCATGTTGAGCGCGTAACTGGTGGCTTCGCCGTTGTCCATCGAGACGAGCGAACCATTTTTGCGCGCGGCGATTTCGCCGGTATCCGGGCCGTATTCGTGGAACAAATGGCTCATCACGCCCATGCCCTTCGTCGAATTGACGAGGTCGGTTTCGAAACCAATCAATCCGCGCATCGGGACCAAAGCCTCGACGGAAACCTGGTTGCCGACGTGGTTCATGTTCGTGATCTGCGCTTTGCGGTTGGAAAGATTTTCCATGATCGAACCGAGGTTTTCGCTCGGGATTTCCACGAACAATTTTTCGATCGGTTCGAGCAATTCGCCCGCCGGACCTTTTTTCCAAAGCACTTCGGGACGCGAAACCAAAACTTCGTAGCCTTCGCGGCGCATCTGTTCGACGAGGATCGCGATCTGCATTTCGCCACGACCGCTGACTGCGAACACTTTTGGGTCGCTGGTCTGCGCGATGCGCAAGGCGACGTTCGTGCGAATTTCCTTCACCAAGCGATCCCAAATGTGACGCGCGGTGACGAGCTTGCCGTCTTGGCCGGCGAGCGGACCGTCGTTCACGGCGAATTCCATCTGGATCGTCGGCGGATCAATCGGGATATACGGCAACGTCGCGCGCAATCCGGAATCGCAAATCGTTTCGCCGATGAACACTTCTTCAAAACCCGCGAGACCCACGATGTCGCCGGCGTGGGCTTCGGCGATTTCGATGCGCTTCATGCCCTCGAAATGGTAGATCATCGTGATCTTGCCCTTGGAAATTTTGCCATTGCCGTGACG
>JAMFSG010000356.1 GCA_026225155.1 Verrucomicrobiota bacterium | reverse complement strand
GCCGAGGCAATCTATGTTTCAAGTGATGTCGCGGCTCGCGGGGACGCTCGCCCCACCAACTTTGGTTGCATTGGCAACGATTTGAAATTGGGCGGCGATTTTGATTTTTAATGATCTGTTTTTAACTTTTAATTCCGGCATGAATATTTCCGTCGAACACATCGCCATTCCGGCAATTGATCCGGTCGCCCTGAAAAATTGGTATGAACGCGTGATGGGTGCGAAAACAATTTTTGACGATGGCAAAATTCCGCCAGCGTATTTGATTTCGCTAGGCAATGTTTGGTTGGAGATTTATCAGGCGGACGCGTCGTCGCCGGAACGCGCTAACAACAGGCTGCAAGGCTTTCGTCATCTGGCGTTGCGCGTGGACTCGATCGCAGCGGCAAAAGTTGAACTGGAAAAACGCGGCGTGAAATTTACGGAACAAGTCAAACCAGCGGGTGGTGCGGGCAATGTTCTGTTCTTTGCGGACGGCGAAGGAAATTTGTTGCATTTGGACGAACTCCCGAAAGATTGGAAGCCGTAAATTTTTTCGGCGATTTTCAAAAGTGTGGCGCAATCCTTTGGTTGGTGGAGTTAGTCGCGCTGCAACTAATTTTGCCCGCGCGAGCGGGCACCGAAATTGTTCATACTTGGTTTGACAGGCATATCGCCGCCTGACGCTGCGCTCGGCGACCAAAGCCACCGGTAAAATGGGACGGCGGCACGCCGTCCCTCCCACAATTATTTTTTCGGTGCGCGGAGGATGAGCAGTGGAATGCAAGTTTTGTGGCGGACTTCGTTGATGGTGCTGCCGTGAACCAGATCGCCGAGCAGACGGTGTCCGTGGCCGGCCATCGCGATCAGGTCGCATTTTTCGGCTTCGGCGATTTTCAGGATTTCCACCGGCGGACTGCCCATCGCCAGTTTGATTTCGACCGCCAGCTTTTTTGCGCGCAGATGTTCGGCGGTTTTTTCGAGATAGCGGCGATCGTTTTTTATCTCTTCGGATTCAGCGAGTTTCAACTGGTTGAACTGGCGCGCGGCGAAACCATCGGCGACGTGCAGCAATAAAATCTCGGAACCAAAATGCCGCGCAAGTTCCGCGACGTGCGGCAAAATAGTTTCGTCCGCCGGGCTGTTGTCGAGCGTGACGAGAATTTTTTTATACATAAAAATTTCCTATTGCGTTGGCATGGACAATCCGAGATGGCCGTAAAATATTTTCAAAACGGACGCGGGCATGAACGTATCAAAAAGTAATTTCACATTGAGAACAATGATAATTGCCGCGACGGTCCAGCCGAGAATTTTGATCCAGAGCGGATTGACGAATTCGCCCATCTTGGATTTTTCACCGGTGAAACGCATCAGCGGCCAGACGGCGAAACCGAGTTGCATGGATAAAACAACCTGGCTGGCGACCAATAATTCTGTGGTTTTACTTTCGCCGAAATAACCGATGACGATGACGGCGGGAATGATCGCCAGCGCGCGTGTGATCAAGCGGCGCAGCCACGGACGCAGCCGCACGTTGATGAATCCTTCCATCACGATTTGTCCGGCGAGCGTGCCGGTGAGCGTGGAATTTTGTCCCGAAGCGAGCAGTGCGACGGCAAACAAAACGCTCGCGCCGGTCACGCCGAGCGCGCCGGGCAATAATTTGTAAGCGGTCTGGATTTCCGCCACGTCCTGATGTCCCGACCAATGAAACGCCGCCGCCGCGAGCACGAGAATGGCCGCGTTGATGAACAGCGCGAACATGAGCGCAACGGTCGAATCAATCGTCGCGAATTTGACCGCCTCGCGTTTGCCGGTGGAATTTTGTTCGTATTTGCGCGTCTGCACGATGGACGAGTGCAGATATAAATTATGCGGCATGACCGTCGCGCCGATGATGCCGATGCTGACGTAAAGCATGTCCTGATTTTTCAGAATTTCCGGGCTGGGAACGAAGCCGAGCATCATTCCGACAAAACCGGGTTTCGACCAGATGATTTCCGCCGCGAAACATGCGCCGACAGTGGCGATCAAAGTGACGACGAGTGCTTCGATGTAACGAAAGCCTTTGTTTTGCAGATACAAAACGGCCAGCACATCCGCCGCCGTGATGACGCAACCCCAGATGAGCGGGATGCCGAATAATAATTGCAGCGCGATGGCCGAGCCGACGACTTCCGCCAGATCGCATGCGGCGACGGCAATTTCGCAAAGCACCCACAAAAACCAAACCGTTAGCGTGGAATAATGATCGCGGCACGCTTGCGCGAGATCGCGTCCGGTGGCGATGCCGAGTTTGGCGGACAAATGCTGGAGCAAAATCGCCATGAGATTTGAAATCAGGATGACGGATAAAAGTTGATAACCAAATTGCGCGCCGCCTTGCAGATCGGTCGCCCAATTGCCCGGATCCATGTAGCCGACGGCGACGAGAAAACCGGGGCCGGAAAACGCGAGCAGTTTGCGCCAAAATGAAGCCGTTGCGGGAATGAGAACGCTGCGGTGAACTTCCGGCAGGGAGACTTGCCCGGCAGTTTTGCGCCAGGCGGATTTATTGCTTGGTTCAACAGTCGGTTCGGATTGAGCCATAAATTTTTTGAAATTATTGCGCCGGAAAATTTGACTGCATTAAAATCTCACGGTGATGCCGGCGAACGGGTTGAAATCATACGCCGCGCGCGTGACGCCAAAATTGCAGCCGCAGTCGAGCTGGATATTTTCCGTCACCAGAAATTCGAGGCCGACATCCACGGTTCCGATCCACGCCGAATGCCTTTCGGCGCTGATGTCGCTGAAAAATTCCAGATAGCCGCTCAACTTGCCGGCAATTGCGTGGTCGAGCGTGACCGAGTTGATGAAATCCGCATGATAATTATTGTCGTTGTCATCGCGCAAGCAACTGAACGCCGTTTCCAATCCCAGGTCGAAGTCGTGCGGCAATTTAATTGCGAGCGGAAAAATCACGCCGCCTTCGACCGCGTCGTTGCCCAGATTGTCGCTGCTCGTCGGAATTTTAAGGTAAGGCAAAAGTCCGAACGCGGTTTGCCCGCCGTCGTTGCCCCACAGATTGATTTTCAACCGCGTCGTCAAATCGCCAACGCCCGATTGGGTGATGGAAGTTCCGGCGACGCGGTCATCCGTGCGGACGCGGAGGTAATTGTCGAAAACAAATTGCACGTCAACATTGTTGAACAATCCGGCTTTAAGATTGAACGGCGCGATGTTCCAAGCCCTTGTCGCCGTGCCATCCGTTTTGTCATAGGTGAAATTTGCAAAATCCATTTCCAGCATGAAATGTCCGGCGTCCAGCGTGTAGGGTGATTCCGTTTTGTCCGGCCGGTCGGGATTCAGCTCGCGCATCAGCCCAGGCGGCGTGGGATTAAAAAGATTGAAAACGCTTTTGTCCGGCGGAACGGAATTAGTTTCCTGCGCCATGGTCCGCGAAGCCGCCAGCAAAAACGGCAGCCACGCAGCCAGCGTTTGGGCGGGTTTGCTTTGCATCATAAAAATTATGTAGCTAGTGATACAATTCAAAGTCCCGCGCGTCAACCATAAAATGTAGCTTTGGTTACAAAATGGATGCGAAGCTGAAACTGCGGCGGCCTGTCAGGGTGAAAATTCCCTGGCGCCTGGGAAATAGTTGTTAATACCCATTGCCATCACGCGAAAAAGGTTCATCATGGACGACCTATTAAAGAAGAACACATTGAAGTCGAAGGCCGCGTGCAAACGGTTTTGCCGGGGACCATGTTCCGCGTGGAATTGGATAACAGCCATCTCGTGCTCGCCACGATTTGCGGCAAGATGCGCAAACGCTGGGTGCGCCTGACCGTGGGCGACCGCGTGAAAATGGAGATGTCGCCTTACGATCTGAACAAGGCGCGCATCACCTGGCGGCTTAAATAAAATTTCGGAACGCCGAACTCCGGTTCGGCAGGTCGGTTTTTTGAAACCACGAAATACACAAAACACACGAAATTAAAAATCGGCGGTATTGGATTTTTTGTGTGGTTCGTGTGTTTGGCGGTTGAAAGCAAATTTGCCGGATGGATTTTGCGTTTTCAAAGCCAGCCTTCGCCCGAAAATTCTCGACTTAAAAATCACGGTGGGTTTCACTGCCGGAAATTATGCCGCGTTCCACCAAAAAAACTTCCGCAACGACGCGCGTTGCGATTGTGCGTTCACCCGCGCAGCTGGCGGAAAATTTCCGCCGTTCGCGACGTGACCGCGCGCTGGAAACGGCGCAAGATTATGTGGAGGCGATTGCCGACCTGACCATTGCGCACAGCGAGGCGCGCGTGGTGGATTTGGCCCGGCGGCTGGGCGTGACACATGTGACGGTGAACCGCACGCTGGCACGCTTGCAGAAAGGCGGCTTTGTAAAAACCGAGCCGTATCGCGCGATTTTTTTGACGGACGCGGGCGACAAACTGGCGGCGGAATGCAAGCGCCGGCATGAAACAGTGGTTTCCTTTTTGCGTTCGCTCGGCATTTCGGGACGGACCGCGGAATTGGACGCGGAAGGCATCGAGCATCATGTCAGTCCCGAAACACTCGCGGCATTTGAGCGGCGGCTGAAAAAATCCTGATGCGTCCGCTTGACCTGCAAATTGTCGGCCACGAACTCGCCATCAAATGGGATGATGGCTCCGAGCAATTTGTTTCGCTGGAACAATTGCGGCGCGCCTGTCCTTGCGCCGGTTGCAAAGGCGAGACGGACATCATGGGCAATCTCTACAAAAATCCGGAACAACCACTGACGGTAAAGGCGTTTGAATTGAAGCGGATAATCAATGTTGGTAGTTACGCGATCCAACCGGTCTGGGCGGACGGCCATGCGACGGGACTTTTTTCGTTTGAATATTTGAAACGAGTATTGACGCAAAATAAAAAAAAATGGCGCGCCGATGCCGGCGCGCCATGATGAGTTAGACTTGTGGTCAGTATTCCGTCTTGGAAGTGTCGTTAAATTCACCCGGAACCGGAGCGGGGTTGCTCCAATTGCCGCGCGGTTTGGCACCATCCCATAAAGTATTAGGATTCATGGGAGAAGTCATGTTCGCTGGCTTGCTTTTGAGAAAATCAGATGCGGTCGGATTGAAATCGGTATCCCGCACAATCGTCGGCGTGATGAAGATAAGTAAATTATCTTTGTCTAATGATTTGTTCTCGCTGCGGAAGGCATAGCCAAGTCCGGGGATGTCACCTAAAATCGGGACTTTGGTATAGCTGGCATTCGGGTTGTCTTTGACAAGGCCGCCCATGACAAGAGTGTTATTGTCAGGGATGAGCACTTGGGTTTCAAAATGGCGGGTATCAAATTCATCCGCTTGATAGGTTTGACCACCCACATTTTTACTCACGGTGCCAAAGAAGCTGGAAACATCTGGAATGACTTTGAGCCAGATATGGTCGTTGGCCGTGATGCGGGGGGTAACTTCCAAGCTGGTGCCGATGTTGGAATAACTGATACTGGAACCGCCGGCGCTGTTCTGTGTGCCAGCGGTGACATTGATGACTGGGAAGGCGCGGGTCACTGAAATATTCGCCGTTTCATTGTCCAAAGTTACCACGCGCGGAGTGGAAACAACTTGCGCATCCGACGAGGAGTTCAAGAATGAAAGAACTACGTTGAGGCCGTCTGCGTTCAAAAAGAACGTGGCAGGATTAAATCCATTTGCTGTATTTGCCAAAAGGCCAGGATTGCCAAGGATACCGCTCAAGAGACCGGGTGACGGAGG
>JAMFSG010000032.1 GCA_026225155.1 Verrucomicrobiota bacterium | reverse complement strand
ATCGGCTGGCTATGGCCGCTAAGATCGTTGGCCGTGAAGGCGAGTGTCAGCGCGGATTTTCCATCGCGGACGGCGGCATTTTCATTCGCGGCGAGAATGTGCGCGGTGTAAGCGAGGATTTGAAAATCATCGGGCGTGAGGCGAACGGCGGCGCGCAATTCGTTCACCGCATCCGCATCGCGGCCTTGCCGGAGAAAAACTTTGGCGGTTTCAAGATGGGGCGCGGCGTAATTGGGATTGAGTTGTTCGGCGACGGCAAATTCTTTCATCGCCATCTCGAATTTCCCCAGCGCGGCAAATTCGCTGCCGGCGGCGTTGTGCAAAAACGCGTCGTTGGGGCGTTCGTGGATGGCGATGCCATATTCGGCCAGCGATGCCGCATGATTTCCGCGCAGGCTGAGGATGTTACCGAGATTATTGTGCAGTTGATAATAAGGCCCGGTCTCAAATTTTTCCGCCTGACGGTAAATGGCCAGCGCTTCGTCAAACCGATGCTGCGCATCCAGTGAAACGCCGAGGTCAACGAGCGCGATGACGTTGTCGGGGCGGACGGCGATGGCGTGGCGGAAAAGCGTTTCGCTGTCGCGCCAGAACCGCAGTTGAAATTCCGTGGCCAGAATGCACGCAATTAAAATCATGACGGCGCTGCTGGCGATGATGATTTTTGACGTTTTGATTCGCGCACCAAAATCAGCGGCCAGAAAAATGAAGGCGGTAAAAAAGCCGATTGAGGGGATGTATGTGTAGCGGTCGGCGATGGATTGGCTGCCGACTTGCACGAGGCCGATGACGGGCACGAGCGCGCCGAGAAACCAGAGCCAACCGAAGATGAAATAAGGTTTCGTTTTACGCCAATGCCAAGCGATGATGGAAATCAAAATCAAGATGGCGATCGATACAATGACTTGCCAGGCGAAAATCCTATCCAACGGATAAATCGCGTCGAGGTTGGCCGGCCAGAAAAAATTCAGCACGTAATCAACGACCGCGATGGGTGCGTGCTCAATCCGATAATGCAAAGGCACGCGGGTCAGCGTGACGACCGCTTCGCCTTGCGCAAAAAAGGTGACGATGCAAGAAATTCCAGCCAGCAGGAAAAACGGGGTTTTTTCGACGAGCAGCTTTATGGGCGATGAAAAACCGCGCCGTTGCAGCGGCCAAAAATCCAACAGCAGCATCGCAAACGGCAACGTGACGAGCATCGGTTTGGACAGCAGACCGAGCGTGAAAAAAATCAAGCTGAGAAAATAATCGCGGTTCAAAAATTGAGAATTGAAGGATGGCAATGCCAGCCCGGCATTCGGTTTATGATTTTCTTGTTTTAGGTTTTTTCGCGCGTAACGTGTGTAACTCAAAAGTGCAAGCAGTGCAAAAAGCGTGCTTAAAACGTCTTTGCGCTCGGCGATCCACGCGACGGATTCGACGTGCAACGGATGCCACGCGAACAACGCGGCGACCATCGCGGACGGCCAGAGTTTTTCTGTCAGGCGCAATAGCAGAATGAAAACCAGCGCGGCGTTCGCGCTGTGAAAAAGGACATTGACGATGTGCTGCGCTCCAGCGTTGAGGCCGAAAAGTTCGCAATCCAGTTGATGCGAAATCCAAGTGAGCGGATGCCAGTTGCCGGCGTGAAACGCGGTGAACGCCCATTTGAAATCGGTCCAGTTCAGACCATTTTTTACAAATGGATTTTCGGTGACGTAATCAACGTCGTCGTAGTTCACGAACTGGTGCCAGCCGACGGGCAGGAACACGAGCAGCGTGGCGAACGCGAGGAGCAAAGCGATGGTGCGCGGGCGCGACATGGTTTTCTTTTAAGCGATTTTGCGTTTGGAACAAAGTGCGTTTTAATCCTTCTCGTCCTCATGCTCGTGCTCGTCCTCGGTTTTTTTTTACTGAATTTCGAGGACGAGGATGAGAAATCTTATTTTTCCCGCAGAAAGATTTTGCATTTTTGGCGGCGCGCACGGATACTGTTGCGCGACGGACGATTGCTCGGGATTCCGTCACTTGGCCTAAAATCGGTTCCTCACCACCAAGTTTTGATTTTATGAGCGGGTTACCTTTTACACTGATGGCAGCGGCGAATCAGACCGAACTGCTTTACATTTGGGACAGAGCGACGGTGGAAGCGAAAGCCATCATCGGGCTGCTTTTTATTCTTTCCATCATCGTCTGGTTCGTGATGTTCACCAAGGTTGTGCAGATGCGGCGCGCGCGGAAGTTGAACCTTTTTTTCGGCCAGGAATTCACCTCGCAAAAAGCCGTGCTGGAAATGTTCGACCGCAAATTGCAGGTCGAAGGGTGTCCGCTTTACGCCGTTTATCAAGCTGGTTGCGTGCAACTCGATGCGCGTTTGCGCGGACCGACGGGTGAACGCGCGAAGCAGCATATCAGTCTCAAAAACATGGAACACATCAAGCGCGCCATCGAAAATGTCGTCGCGAAAGAATCTTTGAAACTGGAATCCGGTTTGATCCTGCTGGCGATCGCGGTGAGCGGCGCGCCATTTCTCGGATTGCTCGGAACGGTTTGGGGCGTGATGAGCACGTTCGCCGGTATTGCGCAACAAGGCGCGGCGACGATGGCGGCGATGGCGCCGGGTGTTTCCGCCGCGCTCGTCACGACCGTCGCCGGCCTGCTCGTGGCGATTCCTTCGATGTTCGGTTACAACTGGCTCGTTCACAATTTGCGCGCGTTCACGGTCGAGCTGGATAATTTTGCGCAAGAATTTGTTTCCAAAATGGAAACCGAATTTTTAGCCGACGAATAATTTTTCATGCGCCGATTCTCACAACGCAATTCGCTGGTGACGTTGAGTGACATCAACATCACGCCGCTGCTCGACATTTCGTTCGTGCTGCTCATCATCTTCGTGATCACCACGCCGCTGCTGGAACAAAGCATCAATCTGAAATTGCCGCACGGTGGACGGCAAAGTCCCAAGATTGACAAGAACGATATTCGCACGGTGGAAATCACTTCGACCGGTGTTTATGCGCTGGAAAAACAGCGGCTGCAATTTCCGCAGCTCGCCGCGCGGCTGATGCAAGAAGCGCGCGCGAATCCCGATCTCGTTGTTTATGTCCGCGCCGACAAAGACAGCCGTTACGAATTGCTCGCCGGCTTGTTCGACCTTTGCCAAAAATCCGGCATCAAAATTTCGCTGGCCACCGACCCGACGCCCAAATGAACCGGCTGCAAAAAAAATGTCTCATCGCGACGGCGGGTTTTCACCTGCTGCTGGTGGTCATTTTGATTGTCGGCCCCGGATTTTTCACGTCCAAGCCGAAGCCGGATAATACGCCTTTGCTCGATGTGATTCCGGCAAATGCGATCGAAGCGGAATTGAGCAGCGGCGTGAAAGCTGCGCAACCGCCCGCACCAACGCCGATTGTTCCGCCGCCGCAACCAATCGTCACACCGCCACAGCCGCAGCCGACTCCGCCCGCGCCAGCGCCAACTCCAGTGACGCCTGCGCCTTCAATCGTGACGCGCGTGGAACAATTTTTCAAACCTGACCCAATCACACCTGCTGAAGATCCAACGCCGAAACCCGAAAAAGCCAAGCCGAAACCGCACGAAATCAAACCGAACATGGAAACGGTCAAGCGCACGGCGGTGAAAAATCCACCGACGCAAAATACGACGGACGATTCGCAACAAAAGGAAGCGCAACGCGAGGCGCGGCAGCGGGCGAAAGAAATAGCGCAGATTGCGCGCAACATCCGGGACAATTCATCTTCGTCCACAACGGTGGAAATGCCGGGCAGCAGCAGCGTTTCGTATGCGAGTTACGCTTCGATCATCAAAAGCATTTACACGCGCGCCTGGACGACGCCGGACAATGCCGCCAACGATGAGGCGAACACCAAAGTCAGTGTCACGGTTTCCAGCGATGGCACGGTAATTTCCGCGCATATCGTCGGTGCTTCGGGCGATGCCAGCATGGACGCGAGCGTGCAGCGGACTTTGGATCGTGTGACTTTTATCGCGCCATTTCCTGATGGTTCGACGGAAAAAGAAAAGACCTTTATTATCAACTTCAACTTAAAAGCCAAACGGATGCTCGGATGAAAACAAAACTCAATCTTAAATCAGACGGAATTTTTGGTCGCGGAAATTTTCGCGGTCGGCCAATCATGAAAATTTTTCTCACCATTATTTTTTCGGCGCTCGCGCTGAATTTTTCGCGCGCGCAAGATATGGTTATCCCGATTGATAAAGGTGGGAACATTTTTGGCCAAAAACCCATTCCCGTTTCGCTCGATGGTTT
>JAMFSG010000355.1 GCA_026225155.1 Verrucomicrobiota bacterium | reverse complement strand
CGGGCCGGAAAAAATCAAGTTGTCCTGAATTTTCTTCGCATGAAAATCGTCGCCTGCCTCATCGCGATTTTTCTGAGTGGTTCAATTCTTCTGCGCGCGGACGACCAAACCGTTTCTCTGCCGGACATTGTTCAAGGCGTGCAGCAATTCGCGCAGGAAAATCTCGACACAAATGTTCTCAACGCGCTGCCGCAAGTGGACAACGAGCAGGTGCGGAAATTTCTCGCCGATATTCAAACGCGGTTTCAAGGCGAGTATGTGATTGATCTCGCCGCGCTCCGGCAAACGGCGCAAACGGTTTTGCCGTTGCTCGCCAGCAGCGAAGAGACGCAGCCTTACGCCGCGTGGCTGAAGGCGCACATGGATTATCTCGATGTCGCCGATGAAATAAAAATCTCTATCCCGCCACCAACGACGAATGCCGTTGCAAATTCCACTTCGCAAATTGTCACGAATCCGCCACCGCAAAAAGAACGCGAAATCTGGGTGAAAAAAGTTGCCGCCGAACCGTGGCCTGATGGCGCGAAGAAATATGTGCCAGAACTGAAACCGGTTTTCATTGCGCAAAAAGTTCCGCCGGAACTCGTCTGGCTGGCGGAAGTGGAATCGTCATTCGACCGGCGCGCGGAAAGTCCGGCGGGCGCGGCGGGATTATTTCAATTGATGCCGGAAACGGCGAAGCGTTTCGGACTTTCGCTCTGGCCGTTTGATCAGCGATTTCAACCCGAGCCAAGCGCTTCCGCTTCCGCGCAGTATTTGAAAATCTTGCATGATCGTTTTGGTGATTGGCGGCTTGCGCTCGCCGCTTACAACGCCGGCGAAGGCCGCGTGCAAAAACTTTTGGACCGCTACAAAACCAAAAACTACGACGACATTGCCACCCATCTTCCTGCGGAAACGCAGATGTATGTGCCGCGCATCGAAGCCGTCATCAAGCAACGCGAAGGCGCAAATCTTGAAGAACTTTCCGCGCCGCAGAGTTGAATTCAATTTTCCCACCGTTGAAAAATTGTTACGCTAGTCGCTTCAATGTCTGGCCATTTGCCCATTTACGAAATCGAACGCGACATCATCGCGCGTCTTAAAAACGACAAGCGATTGATTTTGTCCGCGCCCACCGGTTCCGGCAAATCCACGCAAGTGCCGCAGATGCTTTTGAAACACGGTTTGCTCGGCAGCGGCCAGGTCGTCGTGTTGCAACCGCGCCGGCTCGCCACGCGTTTGCTCGCCGCGCGCGTTGCGTCAGAACTTGGCGTGAAGCTTGGCGAAGAAGTCGGTTATCAAATCCGTTTTGAAAATGTCACGTCGGCGAAAACGAAAATCCGTTTCGTGACCGAAGGCGTTTTGCTGCGGCAGATGATCGAAGATCCGCAACTGCGCGGCGTCTCGGCGATTTTGTTCGACGAATTTCACGAGCGCCATCTTTACGGCGATATCACACTCGCGCAGGCTTTGGATCAGCAGGAAAAACATCGGCCCGATCTGATGCTCGCCGAGACTCGCACGGACCCTTCGGCGCGCTACATCGCAAGCTTTGAGGATGAGGTATTCGCCTCCCGTCGCAAGGACCGGCCAGATGTGCTCGTTCGCGTATTTCGAGAACAAACGTTGCTTCTCGAGACAGAGGTTGAGTATGACGCCGCGCAGACCCTGATCATAGACATCGAACTGCCCGCCGGCTCGGCAGGCCTTTCGAGCGAATTTGAAACTCTCAGCAACTTGGTTGGCCGTTACAGCAAGGCGCCACCAGCGGAACTTCGCGAAACCGAGACCCAAAGGGACCTCACTTTCCTTGCACGAAAAACCGGCTGGGACGCACGCATGGTAGCGATGCTGGCGCTGGCTGATCAATTCAGTCGCTTGCAAGAGATTGGCGGCGCAGTGCCATCGGCGTTTTTCTACGCGCTCTTGCGCGCCGGTGTGCCGGCCAACTTTGATGTGATCTGCAAGCTTGACGACGAGCAATTGACGGCCGCGTGGGACGAAGCGCTCGCTCAAGGCATCATTCCCCAATATGGGCCGGAAGTGCGCGCAGGAGCGTTGGCAGCCATCTCGCCGCTGCGCATTGAGAAAGTGCTCAACATTCCCGCGATGGACGGTGCTGCGCCGATGCATGAACTTTTATCTCTCAGCAATCTTAACCAGCTGGAGAGTGCTGAGTTTTCCTATGCCGCCATGGCGTCGACCTGATCGATGTCCGGG
>JAMFSG010000354.1 GCA_026225155.1 Verrucomicrobiota bacterium | reverse complement strand
GATGCCGGTCTTGGCGTTCGGGTTGCGCTGCACGCCGACCGTTTTGCGCGGACCTTTGCGCGTGCGGGCGTTGGTTTGCGTGCGTTGACCGCGCACCGGCAAACTACGTTGGTGGCGGACGCCGCGATAGCATTTGATGCCTTGCAAGCGTTTGAGATTCATGCCGAGTTCGCGGCGCAAATCGCCTTCGATGACGTATTTGCCTTCCTGGATCGCGTGGACGATCTGCGACAACTGCGCCTCGGTCAAATCCTTCGCGCGGACGGAGCGGTCAATGTTTGCGCGCTCGAGAATCTCGATCGCGTTGACGGGGCCGATGCCGTAGATGTAGCGGAGCGCAATGTCAATGCGCTTGTTCGGCGGAACTTCAACACCAATGATACGTGCCATAAAATTATATCAACCCTGACGTTGCTTGTGACGTTTGTTCGAGCAGATGACGCGAATGACGTTTTTACGTTTCACGACTTTACAGTGCTCACACAGTTTTTTGACTGACGCTCTAACTTTCATTTTCTAAATCGTTTTTTCTTTCACCAGAATCCGCCCCACGCTCAAATCGTAAGGCGTCAACTGCAATTTCACTTTGTCACCGGAATCCAGTCCGGCAAAATCTTTTTTATCGCGTTCCAAAACAAACGCGGTCAACGCATGACCGTTTTTCAATTCCGCGCGCCAGGTGCCGTTCGGCAAAACTTCCGTCACGCGACCTTCAACTTTGAAAGCGTCGGACATATCGTCAAAATCTCCGGCTCGCCCTCGGTTATCAAAACCGTATGCTCAAAATGGGCAGAGAGTGAACCATCTTGCGTCACCACTGTCCAGCCGTCTTTTAATATTTTTACTTCCGGCCGGCCCGCGTTCACCATCGGCTCGATCGCGATCGTCATGCCCGGACGCAATTTGTCGTTCATTTTCTGATCCACAAAATTCGGCACTTGCGGCTCTTCGTGCATCGAACGACCGACGCCGTGACCGACAAATTCCCGCACGACACTAAAACCATTGCCTTCGACGTATTCCTGAATCGTGCGCGAAATATCCGTCACACGATTCCCGTTCACCGCCGCCGCAATGCCCTTGTAAAGCGCCGTTTCCGTCACTTCCATCAAACGCTGCGCCTGAACTCCGCAACCGCCAACCGCGATTGTCCGCGCATTGTCACCGATAAAACCTTTGTACGTCACGCCCACATCCACACTGACGATGTCGCCGAACCGCAGTTCGCGCTCGTTCGCCAGACCGTGAACGACTTCTTCGTTCACCGAGATGCAAGTATGGCACGGATACTTGCGATAACCCAAAAATGCGCTTTTCGCACCGTGCGCCTTCATCTGCTCCGCCGCAAAATTGTCCACCTGCCGCGTCGTTAAACCGGGCCGGATGAAAGCCGTAATCTCATCCAAAACTTGGCCAGCGATAACACACGCCGGACGCATCAACTTCAAATCGTCCTCGGACTTTAATTTTATTCCGGCCACAGCGTTCGTTAAATTGTTAAATTGTGATTGGTTAAATCGTGCCGCGTTTTCCGATTCAACGAATCAACGATTTAGCAATTCCACCATTTCAAAACCGTCCGCGAATCTTGCCTTTTTTCAGAAAGCCATCGTAATGGCGCATCTGCAGGTGCGATTCGATCTGCCGCATCGTGTCGAGCAAAACGCCGACCGCGATCAAAATGCTGGTTCCACCGAAAAATTGTGCAACGTTCTGGTCAATGTTCAACTGCTTCGCCAAGATGATTGGAATCGTGGCGATAACCGTCAGAAAAATCGCGCCCGCCAAGGTGATGCGGCTCATCGCGCGGTGCAGATAATCGCTCGTGCCGGTTCCCGGACGCACACCGGGAATGTAGCCGCCGTTCTTTTTCAAATCGTCCGCGATCTGGATTTCATTGAACTGCGTCGCCACCCAAAAATACGAGAAGAATAAAATCATCACCGCGTAAATCAACAAATAAAGCCACGAGCCGTAATTTAACGCAATCGCCAATGAACTTAAATTATCCTTCAAAAACGGCGAGCTGACCATTTTTGCCAAGGCGTTGCAGATCAAGCCGGGAAACATCAAAATGGATTGCGCAAAAATGATCGGCATGACGCCCGCATAATTCACTTTCAGCGGCATAAAACTCTGGCTGCCCTGATACATTTTTTGCCCGACCATGCGGCTGGCATATTGCACCGGAATTTTCCGCTGCGCCTGCGTGATGGCGATGACGCCCGCGATGACCGCGAACAACAAGATGACCAGCAAAATCCCCGTTCCCAACAAACTATGCGTCGGGTTATCGCCAAAAAACATTCCGTTCAAAGCCGTTGCCGCCGCCGGCAGACGCGTCAAAATATTCGCCGCGATGATCAGCGAAACGCCATTGCCAATACCACGTTCCGTGATTTGTTCGCCGAGCCAGACCAGCAACATCGTGCCTGCAATCAAAATGATGACCGTTTGAACGAGAAACAAAACATGGTTTTCCGCCGAAACCAGCCGCCCGCCATCACCATTATAGACGGTTGACCACCAATTATTGGCGGTGAAAAGTCCCCAGCCCAAGCAGACTATTAATGTCAAATAACGTCCGTATTGGACAATCTTGGTGCGACCGCCTTCTTCGCGCGCGAGCTTGCTTAAAGTCGGCCACAACGCCGTCAACAACTGAATGATGATCGTTGCCGTGATATACGGCATGATGCCGAGCGCGGAAACCGCGCAACGATCAGACGCACCGCCAGCAAAGGCGTTATACAAACCCATCAAGCCGCCGGAACTTTGCGCATGCGAGAAATGCGCCGCCAGCACCGTGCCGTTAATGCCCGGCACGCGGACGAATCCGAGCACCTGAGCGACCGCCAGCAAACCAAACGTGAAATAAATCCGCGAACGCAGCTCCGGAATTTTGAAGCAGTTGGCGAACGTGTTGAGAAAATTGCGGAACATGAATCAAATTCCGCAATCAGGCTTTGGCGGGAGCGGCAGCTTTACGGCTGACGATCTCAATCGTGCCACCTTTGGCTTCAATCTTGGTTTTCGCCGAGGCGCTAAACGCACTCGCGCTGACCGTAAGCTTTTTGGAAAGTTCGCCGTTGCCAAGAATCTTGATGGCTTTGACACCAGCACCATTCGCCAAGCCGATGGAACGCAATGCCGTTTCATCCACTTTCGCGCCGTCGTCGAATTTATTCAAATCGCCGACATTCACGCCAATGTAAGTCGTCGCAAATTGCTTGTTGTTGAAACCACGTTTCGGGATGCGGCGGATGAGCGGCATCTGGCCGCCTTCAAAACCGATGCGGATCGAGCTGCCGGAACGCGCGGTCTGGCCTTTGCCACCGCGACCGGCGGTTTTACCGCGACCGCTGGATTCGCCCTGACCGAGCCGTTTGGTGCGATGTTTCGCGCCGGGACGGGGTTTAAGATTGTGCAAACGCATAAAAAATTAGGCTGTGGCCGGAATCGCCGTCGGCGGTTCGGGAGTTTTTACTTTTTTGATTTCCTTGCCGCGGCTCGCGTAAATCGTTTCGCGCGTGCGCAGGCTCAACAACGCTTGGAGCGTGGCTTTCACGACGTTCGCCGCATTGCTTGAACCGAGCGATTTCGTCAAAATATCTTTCACGCCGGCGGATTCCAAAACGGCGCGAACCGTTTTACCCGCGATGATTCCAGTTCCGGGTGAAGCCGGACGCAGCAAAATTTTCGCACCGCCGTAAGTCGAATAAACTTCGTGCGGAATCGTCACGTCTTTCAACGCGACCGGCATGAGCTGGTTGCGGGCTAGTTCGCCGCCGCGACGAATCGCGTCCGCGACTTCCGCCGCTTTGCCGAGCGCGTAACCCACGCGACCGCGTTTGTCGCCGACGACCACGAGCGCGCTGAAATTGAAACGGCGTCCGCCCTTCACGACTTTGGAGGAACGGTTGATGAAAACAACCTTCTCGACCAATTCTTCGCCACCTTTTTCAAAGGCATTTTCCGGCGCGTCACCTGGAGGACGACGACGACCACCCTGGCCGCCACGTCCGCCTTGGCCACCGCCGCGACCACCTTGGCCACCGCGTCCGCCGCCTTGCCCGCGCGGGCCACGTGAATCGCCGCCAGCTTGTCCAGTTGTATTAAGTTCTGCCACAGTATTTCTTTGGTTACTGGTTAAAATTTCAATCCGCCTTCGCGCGCGGCATCCGCCAGCGCCTTGACTTTGCCGTGATAACGATTCCCGCCACGGTCGAAAACGACTTCCTTGATGCCTTTGTCGAGCGCGTTTTTCGCGGCGATCGCTCCGATTTTTTTTGCGCCATCAACATTCGCGGAAAGATTTTTCGCGTCCGTCTTGCTCACCGTCGAAGCCGCCGCCAACGTTTTGCCGGCCGTGTCGTCAATGAATTGGACGTGGATGTTTTCGCTGCTGAAGCAAACCGCCATGCGCGGACGTTCGCTCGTGCCGGTCACGGTTTTGCGGATGCGCCAACGGCGCAACTGCTTCAATTTTTGTTTTTTTTCCGTTCTCATTTCAATGCGCCACGGGTTTGGCCGTGGCAAAAAATTAATTATTATTGGACTGTCTTGCCTTCTTTGCGCACGACGTGTTCGCCAGCGTAACGGACACCCTTGCCCTTGTAAGGTTCCGGCGGATAGAAACCGCGGATTTCCGAGGCGACTTTGCCGACAATCATTTTGTCCGGGCCTTCAATCGTTAGCTTCGTGTTTTCTTCGACCGTCACTTTGATCTGGTCGGGAATGTTGTAATTAACCGGGTGCGAATAACCGAGTGTCAGGTTGACGACTTTACCCGTGACAGCGGCTTTGAAACCGACGCCTTGAATCTCCAGCTTCTTGACGAAACCTTCGGAGACGCCCTTGATCATGTTATTGACCAGCGCGCGGCTCAAGCCGTGCAACGCCTTCGATTGTGCATCATCGCCCGCGCGGCTGACCACTACATTCGTGCCATCCACTTTGAGGCTCGTGCGCTGCGGCAATGACCAATTCAGTTTGCCCTTCGGTCCTTCGACCAAAACTTGTTGCCCTTTCACTTCCACCTTTACTTTGGCGGGAATGGCAATCGGTTGTTTTCCAATACGCGACATAAAATTATTACCAGATGTGGCAGAGCAATTCGCCGCCGAGGTTTTTCTTGCGCGCCTGCGCGTCCGTCAACAAACCTTCCGAGGTCGAGACGATCGCCACGCCGAGGCCGCCGCGCACGCGCGGGATTTCGGTGGCACCGACATATTTCCGCAAGCCGGGCTTGCTGACGCGTTTCAAACCTTCGATGACGCTTTTCTTGCCTTCATACTTCAGGTGAATCTTGATTTTTTTCTTAACATCGCCTTCGACGGCGACTTCGGAAACATAACCTTCGCTCTTCAAAATTTTGGCCACGCCCTCTTTAATCCGCGAATGCGGCAGGACAATCACCGGCAATAGCGCACGTCCGCCATTGCGGATGCGAGTCAATAAATCAGAAATCGGATCACTCATATTTTTTCATTCTCGTCCTGCGTTTCGGCTTCTTCAGAAACCGACAGCCAGCACGAATCAAATTATTTTTACCAGCTCGCCTTCGTCACACCCGGAATCAAACCGTTCAACGCAGCTTCGCGGAACGTCAAACGGGACACACCAAACTTGCGCCAATAACCACGGCGGCGACCACTCATCGCGCAGCGGTTGACCAAGCGAGTTGGGCTTGCATCGCGCGGCAATTTTGTCAATCCGGCGTAATCTTTCTTCGCCTTCAATTCAGCCCGGAGCGCGGCGTATTTTTTCACCGTTTCCGACTTGCGCTTGTTGCGCTCCAACCATGATTTCTTGGCCATAAAATTATTTCTCTGCGAACGGAAATCCCATCAGTTTCAACAGGTCATGTGCGTGGGCATTGTCGCCCGCCGTCGTCACGATCGTGATGTCCATGCCCTGTGTGCGCTTCACTTTTTCCAATTCAATTTCCGGGAAAATAGATTGTTCCGCGATACCGAACGTGTAATTGCCGCGACCATCAAATTTGCGCGGTGACAATCCGCGAAAATCACGGATACGCGGCAAAGCGCTGGCAACCAAGCGATCAAAAAATTCATACATCGCATCCTGGCGCAACGTCACGCGGCAGCCGATCGGCTGGTTTTCGCGGAGCTTAAATTGCGCGACAGCTTTTTTCGATTTGCTGATGGCCGGCTTGCGACCGGTGATGAGCGTCAAATCTTTCGCCGCATCATCCATCGCGCCTTTTTCGAGCGAGGCATTGATGCCCATGTTCACGACGATCTTGACGAGCTTCGGAATCTGGTGGACGTTCTTGTAGTTGTGCTTCTGCTTCAACGCAGGCACAACTTCCTTCTGATATTTTTCGTAAAGTCTGGCTTTCATTTTATTGGCTCACGGATTTGGCCGTGAAAAATTCTATTTAGGCGGCGGCAGTTTCAGCGACCGCTTTCTTCACATTGGAAATGTGGATTGTGCCTTCGCGTTCGAGAATCGCGCCATTTGGATGTTGCTGGCTTTTGCGCGTGTGACGTTTGATGATCTGCACGCCTTCGACAATGACGCGCGATTTCTTCGGCAACACGGCGATGATTTTGCCGCGCTTGCCTTTTTCTTTTCCAGCCAGCACGACGACGTCGTCGCCTTTTTTAACATGCAATTTTGACATAACTTTCAAATCACTTCCGGCGCGAGCGAAATTATTTTCATGAACTTCTTTTCGCGCAGCTCGCGCGCGATCGGTCCGAAAATGCGCGTGCCCTTCGGGTTCAATTCCTTGTCAATGATCACGCAGGCATTGCGGTCAAAACGCAGATACGAGCCGTCATCGCGGCGGATGATGTGCCGCGTGCGGACGACGACCGCGTCATGCACTTCGCCTTTTTTCACCGAGCCATCCGGCGCGGCTTCTTTGATGTGAACTTTGATCACGTCGCCGATGCCGGCGTAACGCTGGTTGCGGCCCAAAACGCCGATGTTCCAAGCGACCTTGGCCCCGGTGTTATCCGCAACATCTAAACTGGAACGAACTTGCAACATAATCTTTTATTAAGCCGCGACGGTTTCTTCCGCATTGCGCTCGACGACTTCGACGAGGCGCCAGCGTTTCAACTTCGAGAGCGGACGGGTTTCCTGAATGCGCACGGTGTCGCCGATTTTTGCCTCGGCTTTTTCATCATGCGCGTAAAATTTCTTGTAGGCGGTAACAATCTTCTTGTATTGCGCGTGCGGAAAACGACGTTCCACGCGCACCACGATGGTCTTCGCCATCTTGTTCGAGACGACTTCGCCGACGCGTTCCTTGCGGTTGCCGCGCTCCGGTAAATTTTTGATTTCTTCAGCCATACAAAATTATTTCGCCGCCACTTTCTTCGTCTGGTTGCTCAACGCCGAGATACGGGTCTCGACGCGGGCGATGTCTTTGCGCAACGTGCGCAACCGCGCCGGTTTTTCCAACTGCGCACTCGCCTGCTGCAAACGCAGCGAAAACATTTCCTGCCGCAAATCGCGGCCTTTGGCCGACAATTCCACGAGCGTCAAATCTTTTAATTCCGTGAATTTCATAACAAATCTTTCAAGCCGTCAGACGATGACGGGAAACGAATTTCGTTTTAATCGGCATTTTGGTTGCCGCCAGGCGCATGGATTCGCGCGCTTCCGCTTCCGTGATGCCGTCCACTTCGAACAAAATGTTCGCCGGACGAATGACCGCCACCCAACCTTCGAGCGGCGCTTTACCTTTGCCCATTCGAGTTTCCAACGGCTTCTTCGTGAACGATTTCTGCGGGAAAACGCGGATCCACATCTTGCCCTTGCGCTTCATGTTGCGGGTGATCGCGACGCGCGCGGATTCAATCTGCTTGGAATCCATCCAGCAACGTTCCAACGCCATCAAACCGTATTCGCCGAAAGCGACCGTGCTGCCGCGGATCGCCGTGCCCTTGCGGCTACCGCGGTGCATCTTGCGAAATTTTACTCTTGCCGGTTGCATTGCCATAAAAAATTCTTTCTAAAAACTTAAATCAGTTGGCCGCTTTGACTTCAGCCGCGACTTCTTTTTTCTGCGGTTTGTTTTCGCCTTTGCAAATCCAGCATTTGACGCCGAGCTTGCCGTAGACCGTCAACGCTTCCGCGAAACCGTAATCAATGTTCGCGCGCAAAGTATGCAACGGCACGCGACCCCAGTGATACATTTCCGTGCGGGCCAATTCCGCGCCACCCAAACGACCGGCACAACGGATCTTGATGCCTTCCGCGCCAAAATCTTTTGCCGTCTGCAACGCTTTTTTCATCGCGCGACGGAATGACACGCGGCGTTCCAATTGCAACGCGATGTTTTCCGCGACCAATTGCGCGTCGAGTTCCGGCGTCTTGACTTCGACGATGTCCACGTAGACTTCTTTGCCGGTTTTTTTGCTCAACTCTTCCTTGAGCTTGTCAATTTCCGAACCTTTGCGGCCGATGACAACACCAGGACGCGCGGTCAAAATCGTGACGCGGCAACGGTTCGTCGCGCGCTCGATCAAAATGCGCGGCACGGAGGCCGTTTCCAGTTTTTTCTTGAGCAAGGCGCGGATTTCGCGGTCCTCAGTCAACAATGCGCCAAATTCTTTTTTATTGGCATACCACTTTGAGCGCCAGTCTTTGTTGACCGCGACGCGCAGACCGATTGGATTGGCTTTTTGACCCATAACTTATTCGTCGGACAAAGTGATTTTGATGTGGCAACGGCGTTTGATGATCGGACCGGCGGAACCGCGCGCTTTCGGCGTGAACCGTTTCAAGCTGGTGGCCGTGCCAGCAACCGCTTCCTTGATGCGCAAGGTTTCGGGACGCAATTTGTTGTTGTTCTCCGCATTGGCGATGGCGGAATGCAACGTCTTGGCGACGAAACGCGCACCTTTGCGCGGCACGATGGCCAGAATTGATTCGGCTTCCAACGCGCCCAGACCCTGGATCTGACGCACGACTTCGCGCATCTTCTGCGCGGACATCGGGATATTTTTGGTGATGGCGAAAACTTCCATAAAAACTATTTGGCTTCCGCCTTCGCGGTGTGGGCGCCGTGCTTCTTGAACGTGCGCGTGAGTGAAAATTCCCCGAGCTTGTGACCAACCATGTTTTCCGTGACGAAAACCGGGTTGAAAACTTTTCCGTTGTGAACGGTGAACGTCAGGCCGACAAATTCCGGCGTGATGGTCGAGCGGCGCGACCACGTTTTGATCGGCGTCTTTTGGTTTGTGGCTTTGGCTTTGGTGACTTTCGCCAGCAAGCTGTCTTCGACAAACGGACCTTTTTTAATCGAACGTCCCATAAATTATTTGTTCTTGATCGGCAATCCGTTGCTACGGACCACAATGAAACGGTTTGACGCTTTATACTTGGCGCGCGTTTTGCCGCCCTTGGCCACAAAACCCCACGGCGAAACCAATTGCTGCCAACCGCCGCCGCCTTTGGATTTGCCCTGACCGCCGCCGTTCGGATGGTCAACCGGGTTCCGCGCGACACCGCGCGTGATGCCACGATGACCGCGATGACGTGTGCGACCCGCTTTGCCGAGAATGACGTTTTCGTGTTCCGTGTTGCCGACTTGACCGATGGTCGCGTAACATTCTTCGTTGATCTTCCGGATTTCGCCGGAAGGCAAACGGATTTGCGCATAACCTTCGTCGCGCGACATCAAAGTCGCCGAACCGCCAGCCGAGCGAACCATCTGGCCGCCTTTGCCGGGAATCAATTCGAGATTATGGATCGCCGAGCTGACCGGAATCGCCTTGAGCGGAAGTGCGTTACCGATTTCAGGAGGTGCGGAAGGACCGCTGGAAATTCTTTTGCCGACGGCGATACCGACGGGAGCGATGATGTAACGCTTTTCGCCATCGGTGTATTCAAGCAACGCGAGACGCGCCGAGCGCATCGGATCATATTCAATCGCCGTCACCGTAGCCTCGATGCCGTGACGGTTACGCTTGAAATCCACGAGGCG
>JAMFSG010000353.1 GCA_026225155.1 Verrucomicrobiota bacterium | reverse complement strand
GTTCGCCCGCATCGCGCGCCATTTGTAATGGTCGCCTTCAAGCCAGATTTCAAACAGATTTTTGAACTGCCGGTTTTCCGCGATGTCGCGCGGCGAGATGTGGCAGTGATAATCAAAAATCGGCTCGGCCTCGGCAAATTTGTGATAGAGATTACGCGCGGTTTTCGTGCCGAGCAAAAAATCGTCGTGGATGAAGGCCATAATTATTTGCCCAACAATAATGGCTTGAGATGCCGCTCGAAAAGATTTTCCGTGACGTTTTTGGCGATGATCGCTTCGTGTTTTTTCAACGCGTTGAGATAGCGGTCACCTTTTTTCGCCGCGACTTTGAAGCTGACGTGCAACAGCTGGCGAAAGCTCGGATTGAACAGCGGATTTTTCTGGTCGTGGCGCAGCGCAGAAACAAACTGCTCCGAATTCCAATTATTGACCGTCGGCGCGCTCGGCAGTTTCACTTTATCAACGTCAATGACGCTGGCGTAAGGTGCGCAAAATTCATCCACATGCTCGATCGCGTAGGCGTAAATCTCTTTCGCGATTTCCAAACCGTCGCCGCCCGCTTCCGCGAGGCCGATCAATTCTTCCAACCACGTCGTGCCTGCCGTTTTGACATGCAAACCGGCGTCGAATTTTTTCAATGCGCGCCGGATTGGTTCGTAGATGGAAAATTTGTCGCTGCCCGAATGCACGCTCAATTTCAACGACGACGGCAAACCGTATTTTTTGATCGCGAACGCAATGACCGCCAAATCTTCGTTGAATTCTTTTTCAAACTGTTTCACGTCGCCGACATAATCCACGCCTTTGTTGAAGCGACCGGTGAATTTCGGCGCGATGGTTTGCAGCGGAATTTTTTCGTCCGCGAGCGCGGCCAAAATGATCAGCAATTCGTGCGGCGTTTGCGGGCTGTCGGTTTCATCCATCGAAACTTCCGTGATGAAATTCGCTTCACCTTTGGCTTTGGCGATGTGCCAATAAATTTTGCCGGCGTCCTGAACCGCGAGCAAAAACTTATTCGCTACGCGTTCGATTTCCGCGCGTGAAATATTCAACGGCTGCTCGATTTGCGGAACAGAAATTTTTCCGACCAATTCAGGATGACGTTCGACGAATGTTTTTACATCCTTCGCTTCGGCCGGTTTGCCAATCGAGTCAGCCACATCAATCGTAAAAAAATCAGACGGCGAAATGAAACGATCAACGGTTTCCAATCGGATGTGGTCAGCGTCCACGTGATAACTTTTTTTCCAGCCAAGTGCTTTCACCGTAGCATCGGCTTCGGCGCGTAAACTGGATGGTTCTGTGCCAATAAAAGAATGTTCGCGATTTGACTTGTTCCAGACCGGAACGACATCCGCGCCAAGTTCGGTGGCGAGAATGCACGCGCGAAGTTGCGCGTTGCCCTGATGACCAAAACGGTCGCCCAGCCCAAAGGAGGTTTTGCCCAAAGGCAGATAGTTACTCATAAATTAAATGTCAGTTGATTAAACGTAATGTAGCAAATTTATGCGACATGACGCCATGTGAGTTCTGCAAATTTATTTGATAATTCTGCACCCGAAAATCGCCAATACTGGCGAGGATAGGAATTGAACGTTCGTTCTAACAGAAAAAAACAAAACCCACGGATTAACGTGGGTTTTGCGGTTTTAATTGTTTTCCAAGCTCAACCTTTCGGGCGGATTTTTTTCAGCAGCCAGCCGAACGGATCATAGAATTCGTCCACGACTCTTTCTTTCAATGGAATGATCGCGTTGTCTGTGATCGTGATGTGTTCGGGGCAGACTTTCGTGCAGCACTTCGTGATATTGCAGAAGCCGATGCCTTGCGATTGTTTCAACTCCGGCAGACGGTTTTCCGTATCGAGCGGGTGCATTTCCAGCGCGGCGGTGTAGACCAAAAAGCGCGGGCCGATGAATTCTTCGTGCTTGTGATGGTCGCGCAAGACGTGACAGACGTCCTGGCACAAAAAGCATTCGATGCACTTGCGAAATTCTTGAACGCGGTCAACGTCCTGTTGCTGCATCCGCCAGGTTCCGTCGGCGGCGTCGGGCGCGCGCGGTTTGAATTTTTTGATCTTTTGCTTGACGCGGAAATTCCATGAAACATCCGTTGCCAGATCGCGGATGCTCGGAAACGCGCGCATCGGCTCGACGGTGATCGGCTTGTCGGTGTTCAGCGTGTCCATGCGCGTCATGCACATGAGCTTCGGGATGCCGTTGACTTCGGCGGAGCAGGAACCACATTTGCCGGCCTTGCAATTCCAGCGGCACGCGAGGTCGTTCGCCTGCGTCGCCTGGATTTTGTGGATGACGTCGAGCACGACGAGACCTTCGGTGATCTCGGTTTTGTATTCGACGAATTCGCCGCCCTTCGCGTCGCCGCGCCAAATTCTGAAAGTGACTTGTTTGTTCATTTCATCTCCTCGATGACTTGTTTCAAATCTTCGCGCATCGCCGGAATCGGTTCGCGCCGCAATTTCATCGAACCGTCCGCCGCCTTGGAAATAACGGAATTATATTTCTGCGCTTCGGGGTCTTTGTTCGGAAAATCCTCGCGGAAATGTCCGCCGCGACTTTCCTTGCGGTCAATCGAGCACAGCGTGATCGCTTCGGAAATCGTCAGCAAATGTTTCAGGTCAATCGCCGTGTGCCAGCCGGGATTGTATTCGAGATGACCTTGCACCGCGACTTTCGCGGCGCGCGCCTTGAGTTTCTCGATGCCAGCAAGCGCGAATTCCATTTCGTTTTGCAAACGCACAATGCCCACATTTGCCTGCATCATATTCTGCAAATCGTATTGAACTTGATATGGACCTTCGGTGCCGCCGCCAGCCGGACGTTCAAACGGTTCGACGGCTTC
>JAMFSG010000352.1 GCA_026225155.1 Verrucomicrobiota bacterium | reverse complement strand
GTTGCCGACGAGTTCAGGATTGATGTGTTCGTAGCTCGACGCGAGTTTTTGCACCGCGTTGACGTGCGTGCCGCCTTTGTGCGCGAACGCCGCCGAACCGACCCACGGCAGACGCGGATTGTGGCGCAAGTTCGCGACTTCATCCACGAACATGGAAAGCTCTTTCAATTTCGGCAACGACTTCGCCGGCACGCAGGTTTTTTTCAACTTAAAATGCACGAGCGGAATCACGCTGGTGAGATTGCAATTGCCCGTGCGTTCGCCGTAACCATTGATCGTGCCTTGCACGTGAACCGCGCCGGCGTCCAATGATGCCAAGGCGTTTGCAACGCCAAGGCCGCTGTCATCGTGCGTGTGGATGCCGATTTTGCAATTCAATTTTCCCGCTGCAACTTTCGTGATGGCAGCGATTTCTGTCGGCAGACAACCGCCGTTCGTGTCGCACAAAACGACAAAATCCGCGCCCGCTTTTTCCGCCGCCTGCCACGTCGCGAGCGCGTAGTCGGAATCCAACTTGTAGCCGTCGAACGCGTGCTCGGCGTCATAAACGACGAACTTGCCGTTGTCTTTCAGAAATTTCACCGTGTCGCCGATCATCGCCAGATTTTCTTCCGGCGTGCAGCGCAAAACTTCTTTGACGTGCAGCAACGAAGTCTTGCCATAAATCGTCACGACCGGCGTTTCCGCTTCGATGAGCAAACGCACCTGCTCGTCTTGTTCCACCGGCGTGCCTTTTTTGCGCGTCGAACCAAAAGCCGCGAGCCGCGCATTCTTGAATTTTTTCTTTTTCGCCTGCGCAAAAAACTCGATGTCCTTCGGATTCGATCCAGGCCAGCCGCCTTCGATGTAATGCACCCCGAATGCATCCAGTTTTTCCGCGATGCGAATCTTGTCGGCAACCGAAAAATTGATGCCTTCACCCTGCGAACCATCGCGCAGCGTCGTGTCGTATATTTCGACTTGGAGTTTCATAATTGGCCGTAAAAACGGATGATTAGTATCTCCAAATTTCGCCCAACTGCAAATCCCAAAACGAGCTTCAATCGGTCATTGCACTTCGTTCCGACGCAGGTAAATTTTCGCATGGTCGTTTACGAATCCATTTCCTGTCCGTTCTGCGGCCAGTCGTTCGAACTGGCGGTGGACACCAGTTCCGCCAGCCAGCGGTTCACGACGGATTGCGAAATCTGCTGCCGTCCGTTTGAAGTCATTGCCGAATGCGAGCCGGGCGAAATTACGAATTTAGAGGTAATCTGAAGCCAAAACCCAAAAGTTGACTCACAACCTGTTTCTATTCAATAACAAGTGCCAAGTTCATTTTTACCAAAGCCTCTAAAAGCTTTGTCAGGGGGAATTACGTTTTCAAAAAAAAGCTGTAAATTGCTAATACCAAACAGATTAATCATCAAAATGTCGGCACTTGCTGCTTTTTGTCGGAACACTTTACAGTTTGACCTTAAAAACCAACCGCCATTAAATACAAATAATTCTTCATAAAATGCTTATTATAAGCGATTTATGAATTAAACAATCTCGCCGAATATAGTTGGCATTGGCATTGCTAACAAATCACCAGTTGTCTTATAAATAGACTAAACAATTAAAAACTATGAAAAATAAAATGATTAAATTGGCAAGTGTGGCCGCAGTTGCGGTGGCTCTTGCACAAACGGTTCAAGCAAGTCAAATCACTGGAATTATTCAATTCTCGGGATCAGCCACGACGGATGGAACTGGCTCTACCGCCACTGCCACCAAAGTCACTAGCTGGATTTCTCCCACCATCAGCGCGAATGGAACCGGCTCTTTTGCTCCTACCATTCTTAACGGCGCGTCCGTATCCGTATTCAGCCCTTGGGTTTTCAACACGAGCTCTACGATTAACAGCTTCTGGACTGTTGGCGCATTTACTTTTCAGCTAACGTCTTCAACCATTAGTTCTGTCAGCCCTGGCGATCTTTCGGTCGCCCTTGTTGGCACGGTCACCAGCACGATTGCTGGTTTGGATCCAACAGCTTTCACCGGCTATTTCAACCTTACACCACCGACCGCTGGCACTGGTAATGTTTGGACGTTCAGCGACAGCTTTTCATTCGGCCCTAGCGGTGTTGTTCCCGATGGCGGAACGACGGTGATGCTGCTCGGAGCTGCTTTGTCCGGTTTGGCGCTCATCAAGCGCAAATTGGTTGCCTAATCGGTAACTGACCAAATTCAAGTTAAGGGCAGGGATTTTTCCCTGCCCTTAATTTTTTGTATTTAGCCTCCAAATTTCTTTACTGCGGTTTCAACCGCGTTATGCGAGCGTAATGAAACTGGTTACCATGAACGCCACCACTTTGCTTGCTTTTATCAGCGCCATATTTGGTGGCGCTTTGGCTCTTCTTGTCATCCGGAACAAACAACGTTCCCTCGTCCATTTTTTCTTTGCGGCGGGAATGGCGGCCCTCGCTGTTGAAAGTATTTTCACCGGATTTTCGTTGAAAGCCACGGCTACCGGCCAAATCATTTACTGGCAGCATTGGCGATTGCTCGCGATGTCTTTTCTGCCAGGCATCTGGCTTTTTTTCAGCTTGAGTTACAGCCGCGGTAATCACCGTGAATTTTTGCAGCGCTGGAAATTTGCCTTGCTGGTATTTTTTATAATCCCATTGGTTTTGGGAATTTTTTTTAAGGGTGATTTGATTTTTTCCGAGGAAACGGCAAAGCCGAGCATCAACCTGGAAATGCTTGGGTTTGTTTTGAACCTGTTGCTGCTGGTCAGCATGGTGTTGGTGCTGATGAATTTGGAACGAACCTTTCGTGCAGCGGTCGGAATCATGCGTTGGCGCATCAAATTCACGATCATCGGGCTAGGCGTATTGTTCGCTGTGCGCGCCTACACCAGCAGCCAGGCGCTTTTATCTCACACCATTGACCTTAAGCTGCAAGCCGTAGATTCCGGCGCGCTGTTTGTCGCCTGCCTGCTAATCTTGCGTTCGCTTTTACGCGAAGGCCATTTTGACCTGGATGTTTACCCGTCTCATTCAGTTTTACAAAATTCACTGACGGTCATGCTGGCAGGAATTTATCTGCTGCTCATCGGCGTCTTCGCAAAAATTGTCAATCATTTTGGCGGCGACAAAACGTTTGCATTGGAAGCGTTTGTGGTGTTGGTGGCCTTGGTATTATTGACCATTTTTTTGCTGTCCGACCGCGCGCGTTTGTTGACGAGCCGTTTTGTCAGCCGGCATTTTCAAAGACCGATTTACGACTATCGGACCGTCTGGCGAAAATTCACCGAAGCCACCGCCACTTGCGTCAACCAGACCGAACTGTGCCAGGCGGCCGTGAAATCTGTCACCGATATTTTCCAAACTTTGTCGGTGACCATCTGGCTGGCGGACGATAAAAAGGAACAACTGATTTTTGCCGCCTCGACTTTTTTGTCAGAAGCCAAAGCCAACGACTTGCTGCCCAAAAAAGAATTGAGCATCGAACTGATTAACAATTTGCAACAACAGCACGAGCCGGTGGACATCGAAATCACCAAAGACAACTGGGCGGAAACCTTGCGGCAATGTCATCCCGATGAATTTCAAAAAGGCGGACATCGCGTTTGCGTGCCGATGATCGTCGGCGATGAAATTCTCGGCTTCATCATTTTGGGCGACCGCGTTGGCGGCGCACTGTTTTCCTGGCAGGATTTTGATTTGCTTAAATGTATCGGCGACCAGATCGCCGCCGGATTATTGAACACGCGGCTTTCGCAAAAATTGTTGCAGGCGCGCGAACTGGAAGCGTTTCAGACGATGTCCGCGTTTTTCGTGCATGACATGAAAAATACCGCGAACACGCTGAACTTGATGTTGCAAAATCTGCCGGTGCATTTTGACAATCCCGAATTTCGCGCCGATGCCTTGCGCGGCGTTTCCAAAACCGTCGCGCACATCAACCGGCTCATCAGCCGGCTTGGTTCAATTCGCAACGAACTTCAGATCAAACCGACTGAATCCGATTTGAACGAGCTCGTGGCGAAAGCACTCGCCGGCTGGGAAGAAGTCGCCGGCATCAATTTGAAAAAAGATTTGGCGCCGTTGCCGAAATTATTTTTCGACCAAGATCAAATGTTGAAAGTGGCGACGAATTTGATTTTCAATGCGCGCGAAGCCGTTTCAAAATCCGGCCACGTTCAGATCCAGACGATCCAAAAAAATGGCTGGGCGATTTTGTCTGTTGCCGACGACGGCTGCGGCATGAGTCCGGAATTTTTGAACCGCTCATTGTTTCGCGCGTTTCAGACGACCAAAAAAAACGGGCTTGGCATTGGCATGTTCCAGAGCAAAATGATTGTCGAGGCGCATCAAGGCCGGATTGAAGTGGAAAGCGAACCGGGCAATGGCGCGACTTTCCGGGTGTTTTTACCGCTCAAAAAATAAATGAATCCCAAATTGTTGATCGTTGACGACGACGAAGAAATCCGCACGCAGATGAAGTGGGCGCTGGCGAATGATTACCAAATTTCCCTCGCCGAAGATCGTCCGACCGCACTCGCAACTTTTCGCGCCGAACAACCTTCCGTAGTTTTGCTCGATTTGGGTTTACCGCCGCATCCCGGATCGCCGGAAGAAGGCCTGGCGATTTTATCGGAATTACTCACGCTCGACCGGCTCGTGAAAGTCGTCATCATCAGCGGCCAAGGCGAAAAAGAAAATGCCCTGCGCGCCATCGGTTCGGGCGCTTACGATTTTTTGAGCAAACCGGTGGACATGGAAGAATTAAAGTTTTTGCTCAGGCGCTGTTTTCAATTTGTTCAATTGGAAAAAGAATACGCGGCGATGCAACAATCGGCCGGCGGCGATTCGTTTGAAGGAATGTTGGGGACGAGTCCGCAGATGCGGCCAATTTTTGAAACGATCCGCAAAGTCGCGACGACCGACGCGCCGGTTTTGATTCTTGGCGAAAGCGGCACGGGCAAAGAAATGGCCGCGCGGGCGATCCATCAAAAAAGTAATCGCAAAGACGGCCCGTTCATCGCCATCAATTGCAGCGCGATTCCCGAAACGCTTTTGGAAAGCGAATTGTTCGGCCACGAAAAAGGCGCATTCACCGGCGCGCATGTCCAGCGCAAAGGCCGGATTGAAACCGCGAGCGAAGGCACTTTGTTCCTTGACGAAATCGGCGAAATTCCCCTGCCCTTGCAGGTGAAGTTGCTGCGATTTTTGCAGGAGCAAACCATTGAACGCGTCGGCGGACGCCAGGAAATTCGTATCAACACACGCGTTGTCGCCGCGACGAATGCCGACCTGAAAAAGTTGATGGGTGTCGGCACATTCCGCGAGGATTTATTTTACCGGCTCGCCGTTGTGCAATTGACGTTGCCGCCGTTGCGCGATCGCGATCACGACGTCCGTCTGCTTGGCCAATTTTTCCTGAGCCGGTTTGCCGCGCAAGTCAATAAGCCGAATCTGGTTTTTGATCAAGATGCCATCCGCGTGATGAACAAGCATCAATGGCCGGGAAATGTGCGCGAACTGGAAAATTGTGTCCGCCGCGCCGTGATCATGGCGGAAGGCAGACGCGTGACGGCGAAAGATTTGGAATTGAATCCTTCCGGCCTCGGCCCGAATGTAGTGACATTGAAAGATGCGCGCGAAGCCGTCGAAAGACAGATGGTGCAGCAGGCGTTAAAAAAACATGGCGGCAAGATCGCTCCTGCCGCCACGGAATTAGGTTTGAGCCGGCCGACGCTCTACGAGTTGATGGAAAAACTCGGCATCGCCCGCGCTTGAAAATCAGAAAAGTTCAAACCGTTCGGAGACATAAATGATGTCTGACGGTTTGAGGTAAAATGGTTTTTCATCCTTGCCATCCAGGACGCGTTTCAAATTGATGATGTAATCTTTCATCACGCCATTTTCGTTGCGAATGATTTTTACGGCTTTCAAATTGGCGGTCGCATAGTCAAATCCGCCCGATTCCATGACGGCTTCGAGCGCGGTGATAGGATGGTCGGACAGGATTTTTCCCGGGTGAACCACGGCGCCAGTCACAAAAACCGGAAAGGAAGAAGATTGCAACGCGACGGTGATTTCTTTTGACGCGATTTGAGTGGAATACAATTTGATCAACGAATCTTGCAAGTCATTCGGCGTCAAACCAGCCGCCTGCACTTCGCCGACCAGTGCCAGCGAGATTTTTCCGTCACGGCGGATCTGCTGGGTCGTGTCCAGATTGGCGGAACCGGGAAAGGAAATTTTCACAATATCGCCTTCGCGTAAAATGATGATTTCCGAATGCGCCGGTTCAACGGCCACCGGCGTGGAGGTTTTTTGGTTTTTTGGCGGTGTTGCGCACCCGCTGAAGACAAATATTGCCGCCAAAATGAGGCCGCAAAAAAACATTGTCCGTTGCGAAAATAACCGGTTGAAGTTGCTGTTGGAATTTATATTCATAAGATATTTCACTGTTTTACTGCAAAAATGATGGTCAAAAAATAATTGTTGTAAAGCACCGGTTTTGAAAATCTGAATTCCGATGAAAAAAGCCGATAACAAAAGTTATCGGCTTTTCGGGTTGATTTATACGGTTTGAATTATTTGGCCGGAGCCAAATTAAAACGGCGGCGGAAAACTTCCAAACCGAGGAGGCCAGCACCCAGCAAAATCACCGTCGTCGCCGCGTCCGGCGTGCGCGTGCCATTGGGGTTTGACGGAGTAACCGTGTAAGTGAAGCTCAGGGAATTCACATCGTAATAGCAATCAGGATCCAAACCGATGTCAAAATATCCATAGTCGAGAAGTGAATCCTCGATGAAAGTGAGGGAAGTTCCGGTCAAAGTATAGGAAAGATTTTGCTTTTGGTTCTTCGTAAAGCCGACTTTGGCGACACTCAGAACGTCGGCTGTGGAATATTTAGCAAAATAATCCGAGCCGTTGTCATTATCTGAAAAAGATTTAGCGCCGGTTTTAACCCCGTTTTTTCCGGAAATGTCGCTGCTGAGCAAGTCAACCCAAAGCGTGCCGGTAGCTTCTGAAGTCAAGGTGATGCCACTGATGGTGATGGTGACGCTTTGGAGCGTGTCACCGGTCGGCACATAAATGGCGTTATTGGCTTGCGAAGCCAGAGTCGTGGAAGAAATACCCCATTCATAAGCATTAACTCCCAACAATGAATCGGTCCCCACCAAAGAGGACGGTCCATTGATAGTATTTGCTTGAACATATCCACACATTCCCGCTAACAGCCCGATCAGACAGATTTTTTTCATATGCTTAAACCGTTTAATTTCAATGATTAATGTTTATTCCCACCAACTGATGAATATCTTAAAGCAATATCCATGCCCACAGAAAAAAACAATTTAAAAACATACATAAGACCCTTGTATATAGGTAGTTATAAAAAAACAAACACGCTTTAACGACCGCCGTTTTTCATTAAAAAAGTGTAATAAATCCCGACAAAAAACCAAGTTACGAACGTGATTAACGTTCGTAACTTGGTGATACTGAAAACTTTAGCGGGATTGGCCGCCTTATTTCAACTGCGCCAGCATCTGTCGGACGTCATCTGCTGCCGGCCCGGATAATTTTAAGGCGAGCGCATTTTGCAGGGATGCTTTGCTGTGCGTGTTATCTTTGAGTTTGAATTGCGCGGCTCCAAGATAATAAAAGACTTCCGGATCGTCAGGGAGAACGCCTGCCGCGTTTTTTAACTGGCTGGCCGCCCGGGAAAAATCTCCTTGCTGGAAAATGATGATGCCACTGGCCTTGGCCAATGCCGGATCATCGGGATAAATTGCCCGCGCTTTGGACGCGAGGTCGGCTGCCTGCGCCAGCTTGGTTGGGTCTTTGGCATAAAGAATAGCCAATTCTCTTTGAGCAGGAGAAAAATCTGGAAAACGTGACAGGACTTTTTCGTAGGCGATTTCCGCCGCTGACACATTGGCATTATGTTCGTCAATGACGCCAGCCGCCATAAGCGCCGGAACATTGGTTGGATCCGCTTTCAAAATTTCGGAAACGTGCGCGGTCGCGGCAACGGCTTGAACCGGATCAGCGGCAAGATTGATCAGATCAAACATCTGCTTGGCTTGGGCCGATTGCGGTGCCGGCAGATTAAGTTGCAACGCATTTTGCAAGGCGGATTGCGCGGCGGAAATATTTCCCAGACTGTAAGCCGCCTGACCCAACTCAAAAAACGCCTGCGGATCACCCGTTTGATTTTGAACCGTCTGTTGGAGCAAAGTGTTCGCCAGTTTAAAATCGCCGTTTTGATAAGCAAGCCGTCCATAAATATGCGCGGCGACCGGATTGTCCGGTGCCAATTTATAAGCGGACCGGGCCGTGTCATAGGCTTTGGCGGCGTCTTGCGGGGCATAAAGTTGCGCCAAGTTGAGCAGCGCGGCCAGATTGTTGGGATCAACTTTGAGGATGGTTTCATAAGTGGAAACCGTTTTGCCGGAATTTCCCGAATGTTGATACGCGGCAGCAAGACGGCCGAGCGCCACCACATCGCCGGCTTTTTCCGCGATGCGTTTTTCCAAAACCGCAATCGCGGCGGCATCGGCGGCTTGGGGGTTGATGTTCAGGATTGCCAGGCAGGTTTTACATTCGGCGCTTTCTGCAAAGATCGGATCCACTTGCAAAGCCCGTTCAAAAGCCGCGCGCGCGGCAGCTTCATTGCCCATCATATAATTCACCATGCCGAGGTGAAATTGATTCTCCGGCTGGTCCGGCAATTTGGCGGTGCTTTCCTGCAGCAGGCCGAGTGCGGTCGGATAGGAACCGCGCAGAAAATAAATCCAGCCCAATGTATCGGCGGTATTCGGATCAGACGGCAGCAACGCACGGGCGCGTTGCGCCAGATCGTAGGCGCGGTCAAGGTTGATGATATTTTGAGAATAGAGACAGGCCAGATTGTTGAGCGCCGCGCTGAATTTTGGATCAATCACCAATACGGCTTCATAAACATCCGCCTGTTTTTTATATTCGTTTTCGGTTCCATAAATCGCCGCTTGCGACATCAGCGCCGAGATATTGTTCGGATCCGTTTTCAAAGCCAGGCCGAACTGGGCCAGGGCCTTGTCATTTTGTTTGGCCTCAACATATAGCTGCCCCAACATCAAATAGAGGTTCGCATTTTGCGGATTAATCTGCGTCGCCTTCTGCAAGATCGCTTCCGCTTCTTCGCGATTTCCCTCGGCTAAAGCCACTTTGGCTTTGAGCACTTGCAATCCAACCTCGTCCGGTTCGGCTTGCAACCGGTTTTGGATGCGTTGCAGGGCGGTAGCGAATTGTTTTTCGGCCAAGTCCAAATCAACCAGTTGCTCGAGCGCCGATAAATTGGCCGGATCGGCTTGCAACGCCAGATTGAATTCACGGCGGGCGGACGCATTATCCTTTTGCTGGAGATACGCCTCGCCAGCCAGCAAAGGAATCTGCGGACTTTTCGGAAAAGCTTTTTCCAACGAAGCATAAATCGCCGTCGCATCATCCACGCGATTGCGCTGGCGATAGGCATCGGCCAACAACAATTGCGCCTGCACGAATTGCGGTTGTTTCTGAACCAGTTTTTCCAGTGCAAAAATCGCCGGATCGGGGTTTTGAGCACGGATCTGGATTTGCGCCAGCAATAAAATGCCATCGGTAAAATTTGGGTCAATGTCCAGGGCGCGATTCAGGCTCGTCGTTGCTTTGGACGCGTCATTGGCCATCAAGTAAACGCGGGCAAGTTGATAGTAAACGGACGGAGCCTGTGGATAAACCCGGGTCATCCGTTCCAATTCCGCCGTGGCTGCGGGCAGGTTATTTTGCACCACCTTCAATTGGATGTCTTGCATCAGTCCGTCAAAATTATCCGGGTCACGCGCCAGCGTTTTATCCACAAAACTTTGGCTTTCGTCGTATTTTTTTTCGGAGTAGGCGATGCCCGCCAGGCCGATCAAGGCCGGGACGTAATCCGGCGTCCGGCTGACCATGTCATCAAGGATTTTATAACCGCCGGCAGCATCGCCGGTTCCTATTTTGAAATGGGCATAAACTACTTTTAGGGGCGAGCGATCGGGCGCAGAATCCGCCGCCGCTTTGAAATTGAGGTCCGCATTCGTCAAATCATTTTCCATCGCATACAAAGCCCCAAGCGCAGCGTAGGCCTGGCTGAACTTTGGATCCAACGACAAGGCACGGCGAAAACTTGTGTCGGCATTTTTGTAATCATGTTCGTTAAAATTCAACGTGCCGAGCGCCACTTCCAACGCCGCGCGATCGCCGGCGGCCGCCATTTTTTGCAGACGCGCGCGCGCGGCGGCAATTTCTTTCGGTGAATTGGCGGCGGCTTGGATCAGCAATAATGGCGCTTCCGTATTCTGCGGTTGCCGGTCGAGAACAAAATTCGCCGCGTCACGCGCTTCATTCAATTTGCCGATGGCCGCGTAAATAAGCCCCAATTTCAAACGCAGCTCCACATCATTGGTCGCGAGATCACTGCCGCGGCGCAAATAAGGCGCGGCGGTCTGCAGCCGGCCTTCCTGGAAATAAATCAAGCCAAGCCGGCCAATCGTCCGGGCGTCTCCGGGAACGGCGTGCAGCACGTTCTGGTATTCGATTTCCGCCGCGCCCAGCTTGCCGGCGGCATAAAATTTATCCGCCCGTTTTTCATGATAGGCCTTTCTCATCTTGGCCGTGCAACCGGTGTTGAAAACAGCCAGCGCAATCACTGCCGTTAGCATCAAAAAATACGTCGAGAATTTTTTCAGGAATTTCATATCAATCTTGGGTGGCTGGCGGAATTTCAGGGTTTTTTGGACGTTCAGATTTCATCAGAAAATATAACAACAGGGAAAATGGCAGCAGCGACAAGGCGAAAAATAGCGGGCCACCATGATGGTGGATCGGCGAATCGAGAATTGCCGGGCTGATGTGCTCGCATAATTCGCCCAGCACAAAAACGCGGAAGCCATTTCGCAACAATGCCAGCGGAATCACCGCCAGACATAGCACCACGCATTTCCACGGAGACTTCAGAAAAAAATGTGCGGCCACAAGGCTGACGATAAATAAAACGAGCGTGGAATGAATGCCGCTGCATTCCGGAGCCACTTGCAAGGTCACGCTGGGCAGATGGAACAGCAGGTCATCATGAAATACGGGCAGGCCAGACGCGGCAAACATCCAGCCAGCAACGGCGGCTGAACCGTGCTGCAACCACGTCTCGATCCCATCCCGCATGGCATTGGAAAAAGGGATCATAAAAACCAGCAGGGCGAACGGAAAGGCCAGCGCGCGCATCATCGCCCCGCCTAAAAATAAAAATCCGGCGCCGGTCAAAAATAAAATAAAAGCCAGCGTCGGCAGCACCAGGCTGTCGGCCACGGCGGTAGCTGGTTTTAGAAAATGTGCGGCCAGTGCGGCCAGCCCGGCGATGAAAAAAATGTTCGCCCATGTTTTCCCCGACAGCGAAAGGGCCGGCAATTTTTTTGCCTGCAACCGGGCCAGATAAACGCTGGTGAACGGAATGAGCAGGATGTAAGAAAATAATTCGTCGTGCAGCGCAAAGCTCGCCAGTTTCCAAAGCGAAAGGCTGAAGCCCAGCGAAAGAACGACCGCCGCCAGCACAAATTTTCGGATTTGCGCGTTTGGACGAGATTTATTCTTTTCAATTTCGTCGGGCATGATTTTGCGCGTTGAGGCGCGGTCAATAGTTAAAGCTGACCTGAACGCCGATCTGGTTGCTGCGCTGGCTGAATCCTTGTTGGCTCGATTCGTTGTCGCTGTATTGATAAGTCACCGCCCATTTTCCATGCTTCAGAAAATCGCGGCCAAAGCTAGCATTGAAAGAATATTCATCATCCGAACGGAAGGTGCCAACCGAGAAATGCCTTTCTGGAGTTCCGGAAGTTCCTGGGTTTCCGGGACTTGCGGGAGTTCCGGGAGTTGCTGGAATTGTTCCTGAAAATGTAGTGGTGTAATCCGTCTTTCCATAAGCAACACCAAGAACCAGATTATATTTCGTTAATATCCGCTGGTTCAAAGTCAGGCCGATGGTGGTAACTTCCGAAGATTGGGCGGCGATAAAATAATCTGAGGCGCTGACCGTGCGGCTGGCGCTCAAAGAAATTTGCGTGACCTTGAACGGTTGATATTGGATGGCCGCGCTGAAGATCGGTTCCAGGGAATCGCTATAACTATTGGTCCCATGGGACACATACTGAACATCTTCGCCACCGGCGCTGACTTGAAAACTTATTTTGTCGGTGGCGCGCCAACTGGCAGTCAGTTGTAATTGTTCGTTGACGGAATCAGGATTGGAACCGCCGCTGACCGAATTGCTCGTCACATTTGAATTGCTCGTCACTTTTGTGTAACCGCCGCCAAGAGTGACGCCGACATTCAAGCGCGGCCAGAATTGATAACTTACACCCTCGGTCGTTGCCCAGTTGTAAGAATTTTGCAACTGGCTGACCAACAAAAGATTTTGATCCACTGCAAAATTGGCGAGCCACTTGTCGTTGAACGCATAGCCGCCGCTCAACGCCGTGGAATAAGATTGTTGGTCGGTTTGCGTGCCGGTTTCCGTGATCGGGTCTGAAGTCAGGCTGAAATCTTGCGACAGGCCGAAATTCCAATTTTCGTATTGCGTCGCGCCCGTCAGCGAAGCGGAATGATCAACGCCGTCATGAAATGCCTTGCTGGAATAAAAATTGAACGTCGGCGTGTAATCCACGGACCAATGCCGACCGAGATCCACCGTGACGCCGGGGGAAAATTCCTGGACGATCGTGTTCTGCTGATTATTGACGCTGGACTGGACGCCGCTGCCGTAAAGAAAACTATATGAAGGATGCGGATGAAATGTCACCGGGCCGTATTGAAAAAGGCCGTCGGCAAAGGGATTCACCACGCCTGACGGGATGAACACATTCATCTCATTATTGGTCGCATCCTCCTGCACCACCTGCGGTGTCGTGGCGACCGGTGGCGGACTCATGATCACCGAGGCTGCATTCATGAGGTGCGCCGCCAGCAAAATGGCCGCCAGCAAAATGCCGCTGTTCTTTGTGTTCCGGTTGAACTTCCGATTTTTTGCGTTCATACGAATCAAGACTGGTCATTTTCAAGCAAATGCCGCCGACAATCAAGGAACTTGCTCCGACACCATGGGCGGATGAAAAAAGAATTTCGCGTAAACATACGCAATGCTCTCGCCCAAAACCTCGCGCACGCCTTCGCTGTAATGCCACCAATGTTTCGCGTCATACTCCGGACTGGGCGCGGAAACGATGCCGACGACAACTTTATTGCCCAAGGCTTTTTGGAACAGCAGATGCGTTCGCCGCGCGTGAACATCTTCCGTCAACACATTGAAACTGTTCACCGGCAGATGGTGCGCGGAAAACCATTCGCGCAAGGCGATGGCAGAACTGTAAGTGCGGTCGCGCCCGGAAATATGCGAAGGAACCATTTGCACGGCTGCGGATGGAATTCCAGCCTTCACTAATAATTCCGCGCCGACGCTCGCCGAGGTATTAAAATCATCGAGGTAGCCGCCGCTGCCGACGACCGGGCCGCCCGTGGTGTAAACTTTTTCATAATGACCGGCTTGGAATTCTTTCAACGCATCTTCAATGGCATAAGGATGCACCCAGCCTTCGACGACCAGGATTTTTGTGTCTGCGCGTTTCGTCTGCGCTAAAAACGTCTGCACGTTCAACAGCCAGAAAATGCCGAGCAATAAAAAAAATAAAACCAAAGCCAGCCAGCCGCGCCAGGACAAACTCCAGCGTTCGCGCCGCGAGCACAGACCGAAAAATTTTGTTGGGATTTTAGCGGACGTCATTGGCTGGATTGGTTGCCGGCAATTTTTGTGACCACCTGTTTGATCCGTTCAGCTTGCGCATCCCAAGTCCATTTTTTCAAAAATTTCTGCCACGCGTTTTCGGCCAGAGTTTCGCCCAATGCGGGGTCGGCAAGAATGCGCAAACATTCGGCCGCGAAATTTTCCGGCGTATCGGCGATCAAAATTTCCTGGCCATGTGTGACGTCATAACCGAATGCGCCCACCGGCGTGGCCACGACGGGACATTTGCGGCTGAAAGATTCCACCGTTTTAATGCGCGTCCCGCCACCGACGAAAATCGGCACGGCGGACAATGCCCACGTAGCCATTTCACTTTGCATGTCAGCCACCCAGCCCAGCGGCTCAATGTTTTGATTGGCCGGCCATTTTTGCCCGCCCGCGCGTCCGGCCAGTCGCAGACGTGCGTCCGGTCTGGCCTTGAGAATCAGCGGCCAAACTTTTTCCAAAAACCATTCAATCCCCTGGGCGTTGGGCGGAAATCCAAAGTCGCCGACAAAACCAATTCGCGGCGGTGACGTCAATTGCCGGACCGGTGGATGTTCCGGGGCGGTAAAAGAATTGGGCAAAATAAAAGTCCGGCTGGAATCACCGAGAAGGTGGTTCAGCGTTTTGAGATCCGGTTCGCTGCACACGCTGATGGCATCAACCCGTTTCAACAATAATTTTTCACGGCGACGCCAAAGCCGGATTTGACGACGCGTGCGAAGGCGGTCAATCAGGTTCGTCGTATTCGCCAGTTCCGTAAGATAGTAATTGCTCTGGATGTCATCCATGTCCAGCACGGAACGCGGCCAGTGCCACAGGCCAAACATGTTGACCAGCTTCACACTATAGATCCAGACCAGATCGTGTTCCGCCATCAAGCGCAATAATTGTTCGCGTTCGGCAGGCCGCGCTTGAATGCGGTGGGTATTCAGAAATCGCGGGTCAAATTCATTTTTGAGCTGCTCGGCAAAAGTCCATTTCGCCGCCGGTGGAAACCGGAAAGCCGCCGCGAGTTCAAATCCATCGTGGATTGAACCAGGCTTTAGCGAATCGTTTTGATAATCGCTGGCGAGCACCAGACGCACACGGCCGATTTTTGACAACAGGCGGAAAACATTTCTGGCACGGACAATGCCGCCGCAATCCGGCTCGCCCGGATCGTTGCTGGTGAGACAAAGGATTTTAAGCATGACCTGAAAAGAGACGTTTGATTTTGCCCGAACATTTTCTCACGAAATGATGGAAGTTGAATTTTTGTGTTTTGTAAAAACCGTGGCCGGATGAATGTCCCCAAATCTCGGTGGAAATTTTTTCGATTTGCCGGCTCGCGTGCCAATCCATAAAACGCCAGCAGCGTTCGACAAAGGCAAAAAGCCAGTTTTCGGTCAGGCGGTTGATCTCCAGCCGGTCCGGCTTTTGACCGATCGGTTTTGCCTGTTCAAAATAATCAATCATCCAACGGATAAATGCTTCCGAAGCATTCAATTTTGCGCGGACGCTGGCCGCTGAATTGTCATTGGTTATATTTACATCGCTTAACCGCCAAATCACGCGCGGGCCGGCGATGGTCTTGATCGTCCGGCGTCCGCCGAGCTTCGTGATGAAGGCGTCATCCGAAGCCCACGCGCGCGGAAAATCAGGAATGCCCCCACACGCTTCCCAAGCTGCCCGGGAAAAAATCAATTCCTGAAGCGTGCTCCGGCGGATGTTGCGCAATTTCATCCGCAAAAAATCAACACCCGTCTCTTCGGTCGGATGCAAAGAATTTTCTTCGCTGGAATTTTTGGTCGTATTGACCCAGACGGTATTGAAACGATAAAGATCATGCTGGCCATTGGTTTTTTCCAATTCTTCATGAAACGCCGCGACACAGCCAGGCTCCATCAGGTCATCATCCGAAAAAAGCCAGATCCACGGTTCGCGGGAAAGACGGATGCAGCGTTCCCATTGTTGCACGAGCGAAGTGCCGCCGAGATTTTTTTCAAACCGTTTGAAAATATAAGCGCGCGCGCCCAGAGTTGAGCGCGTAATGCCTTCGATGTCCGCCGGACTGGCATCATCATAGACATACAAATTAAAACGCTGATCCGTTTGCTGGACCAGACAAGCCAGAGCTTTCGCCAAAAAATCAGCTTTGAAAGCCGGGACAATGATCGCGAGCTTTTGATCTTCCAAAATATCAGGCATGGATTTTTCGGGTCAGCAACCGGGCGAACGGGATGCGAATACTTCTTCAAGCTCGGCGGGCAAATTTGCTTTTTTCAGCCACGCAAATGCCCGGCGCTGGTTGGCTGCCGAAAAACAATTTTTCAGCAGCGCGGCTTTCAAAAACGGCATGCCGGATTGCAATAAAATATCCGGCGCATAAAGCGTCGTGTTAAGCGGATTTTTCAAATCGTAGCGAAGTCCAAAGTCAGCGGCTTTACGCAGCGAGCCGCGCGACCGCAAAAACAGCCGCCAAATTTCATATTGGGAATAAATCGCCTTCCATTTGAAGCCGGCTTCTTCAAACCACAAAGTCAGGCCGGCTTCGTAACTGCGGATCACCTGCGGTTTATTTTTGTAAGGCAATACGGCCTGCCAAAAATCCGCAAAGCGCGGACTGTGAAGCGCCGGTTTTCGGAAAACGAGAAAATAACTTTGCAGGTGATGGTTCAATTCGTTGTTGTCGGTCAATCCCCAGAAATCACAATCCGCCACGGCGGGATTTTGCCAGAGCGGCGCGAGCGGCTGCACCGGCCCGATGATGCTGGAATTGGTCAGCAATAATTCATCGAATTGCAACCGGTCATATTCCGCCAAACCGCGCTGCCACATCGCAAAATCCAGTCCGCTATTTTCCCGCACGATGACACGTTCGCAGATTTTTTTCAGCGAGGTTTCGCTCGCGGTGGAAATTTCCGAATTGGAAACGAAACTAATTTGAAAACCCAGTTCGGCGATTTTTCGCAGATAAAAAAATACATGGCCGGCCACCGACGGCGAGCTGTCGTAGTGCGCATAAATGGCCAGGCGTTTCATGGGTGTATTTCGGATCTGGCAATTTATTTCCGATGGCCGGTGGATGCCAACACATCGAACAACGCAGCTTCCAGCCGTTCCACGGCCGTGGAAGTTTTCCAGCGCGATAAAACCGCTTTGCGGCTTCGGCTTCTTAATTGGGCGGCCAGCACCGGATCTTCAATCATTTTTTTGAGCGTGGCCGCGACAGTTTCGGGCCGGGCATTGGCGGCCAACAATCCATTCTCGCCCGGCACAATACTTTCGCGCACGCCGCCTTCGGCCAGACCGATAACTGGCGTGCCACATGCGTTGGCTTCCAATGGTGCAAGCCCGAACGGTTCCAGACGGGAAGTGTAGATCATCGCCGTGGCGCGGCTTAAATATGAAATCAACTCGGCGTCCTTCACCATGATTTTAATTTCAAATTCGACGCCGGATTTTTTTGCCATTTCCGTCAATTCCGCCGTGCTGACATTGCCGGTGATATTTCCGATCCACAGCAGTTTTGGCCGTTGAGCGGCGGGAATCAGTCCGAGTGCTTGAATCGCCAGTTTCGCGCCTTTATGGCGATGCAGCGATCCAAGTCCAATGACATATTTTTCAACCGGTTCATTCGTGGGTTGAAAAAAATCCGTGTCAATGCCGAGATAGCAAACTTCGGATTCCAAACCGTAAGCGCGCAAAATGCTTTCGCGGCTGTAAAATGAATTGACCAGAATGCGGTCGTATCGGCCGGCGTTATCCAGTTCTTCCCGCATCAACAAGCGCCGGTGCTGGCCTTTCATCGAATTGAGCGTCAGCCGCACCAAACCGGGATCGCCCGTCGGCGCGGCCCAAGGCGATTCTTCCAGCGCCTCGTAAAAACGCCGGTTGGGTTCTCCCAAATAAAGCACGCTGGGCACTTTCAAAAAGCGCGCGAGCGACGGTGCCAACAGATCCACGCAACTGTTGGCGAACACGATGTCAAAATTACCCGCGTTGATTTCAGCGGCGGCGGCGGAGCAATGTGCGCGCATGGCCGCGATGCGATTTTTTACATGCCGGGCATCCGCAACCCAGCCGAAAAATTTGGGAGCTTTTTTATATGTCGCAGGCTGGAACGGCAAAATGTGTTCCCGGCAAAGTTCGCCCAAGGGCAAATATTTTTTATCCACCATTTCCGGGCACCACGATTCCACCTGATGGCCCAGCCGGATCAGCCCTGCAACATGGCCCCACAACGCGCGTTTGGCTCCGCCGCTGGGAAGGTTATGCCAGACAGCGATGCGCAATTTTTTCATATCTTACCCGACAAAGCCGTCTCGTAGGCTGTCAATGTTTGGCTGGCACATTCATCCCAACTGAATTGTTGCGCCTGTTTCAAGGATTTTTGCGCCAGCGTCGCGCGCAATTCTTTATCGGACTCCAGCTTTAATATCGCGGCGCACAACGCATCGCCGTCGCGCGGATCAACCATCAAGCCGGCGGTGCCAACAACTTCCGGCAATGACGAGGTGTTGGAGGTGATCACCGGCACGCCGCATTGCATGGCCTCCAACGGCGGCAGCCCAAAGCCTTCATAAAACGATGGATATACAAAAAAAAGTGAGCCACTGTAAATTGCGGCCAGGTCTTCGTCGGCCACATAGCCGGTGATGATGATTCTGTCCCGCAAATCTTTCGCCGAAGTCATTTCGGCAAAAATGGATTCGTATTTCCATCCGAGATTGCCGACCAAAACCAATTTCAAATCCGACAACTGTTCTTGCTGGATCAACTGCGCGAAACAACGGATCAAATGCGCCAGATTTTTGCGCGGCTCCAAAGTGCAGACGCTCAAAATATATCGCCCGGCGGGAATTTTATACTTTGCCCGTGCCCGTTCGATGGTCGCCTCATCTTTGCATGGGTAAAACCATTTGGACGCGCCTAGATGGATCACAGAAATCCGGCGCGGATCCAGGTCAGGACGGTAGTTGCATAAATCATCCTTGGTCGCCTGCGAAATACAAGTCACCCAATCTTCCCGGCCGATTCCGTCCACGATGGTTTTGAGGATATGGTCACCACCATCAGTTGCTTTTACGAAAAATTGCGGATGCAAGATCGGAATCAAATCATACACGGTCAAAAAAGTTTTCACTTTTTTATATTTCCGCACTGCGGGCGGGATGGCGTAAAACGGCGAATGAAAAATATCGGCGTTTTCCAGATCCAGTTCAGCTTCTAAATCCGGCTTGAAAAATTCTTCGGAATGGCGTGCCAGCTTGCGCAAAGATTTCCAGCCAATTTTTTTGATGCCCGCGGCCAAGCCAACCCGCGCATTCATTTTGAAATACCAGTGGGCGACCCGACCGTGGATTCTGGAATGCGGAAAACGGGAAAGATAAATCTCCCGGTATTCCGGCGACGCAAGCAGATGTTGCAGCGTTAAATTGTAGGCGTCGCCATCCAGAGCGCTCAAGCGAACGGAGCAGCGCCCGGAATTTATCAAAGCCCGCGCCAGATTTTCCACGACCCGGTAAATGCCAGCCCGCGCATTGGAATTTTTTTGCGCCTCCCCGAAAATTGACAGGTCATAAATGATGTTCATCTGTTTATGATGAAAGAATTTACGTCAACCGGGCAATGGTGCCCGCTTATTCCTGTTCTTTAGTTTTCGCCAAGCGCGCTGCCATAAGCGCAGGCGCGGGAAAAATTTCGGAGAAACTTTTTTCCGGGAAAAGACATGCAAGCCGGTATGCAGGTCATTGTCATCCGTCACCACATGGCAGCCAAACTGTGCAGCCAAAACTTCCAGGCTTTTACGGGAATAGAACGCGATATGCTGGCCGTGTTCCAATCCGTAATACCACCAATCTTGGGGTTGTGGCGCCGGATCGGGAACCAGTTTTGTGCTAAAAATCAAACAGTCCGTAATGGCCAAAAGTTTTTTTGCTTCCGCAACCGGGTTTACCAGGTGTTCAAATACTTCAAAAGCGGTCACCGCTTCAAAAGGGCCGGCCAATGGCTCGGAAACTTCAAAGCCTTGCGCGAAAAGATTCTGGCAATATAAATCTGACCACCGAAAATCATATCCAATGTCGCGCATCAGCCGCACAAACAATCCATAGCCGGCGGCATAATCCAAAAAAACTCCATTTGGATTTAAATTCGTCTCAATGCATACATCCATGCGGTCGCGCGCCCACAGATTCCGCCGAACATAGCCGGTGTCAGAACGGTTAATGGGTTCGGCGTAGGCTTCCGCAAGCCAGCAAGGATCGGGAATAAAAATAAACCCGCAATTCAAGCATCTCAAAAAAACCGCGTCGTATTTGTCACGGACTCTCGCACGGGCATGTTCCACCACTTGACCGTCGCATATGTTACAGTTTTTCATGGCTGAATTTGGCACCGGCAAAAAATTTATGTTTTAATTTGGACAGTCTGCGACGAACCCGGTTAACCAGTTTTCGTTCCCGGAACAATTCCTTTCCGCCGCAATGTTCATCAAATGTAAACCGGTCTGCCGCACGATTGACCAAAATATTTTGCGGATGCCGCAACTCGCCCAAGGTTCCGGCGGGAATTTCCAGCGACCCGTCCGCTCCTTTCGTATGCGTGGCATCTGGGCCAGCACCAATGTTGGTGATTAGATTCACGTTGGGGATGATCCCGATGCCATCCTGCCGCAAACACGCGTAAAGCCATTGATAATCCCAAGTATGGGCTTTCCCGGAATGGATGATATCAAACATCTTGTTCCAATAATCGCGCTCAACCTGCGTTGAATAGATTTTTGAAATCCAATCTTCCTGTTTGGCTTGGGGCCAGGAAGACATGGTGACGTCATAATGCTGCCAAGCTCTCCGCCATGAGGCCCAGCCCCAAATGTGGATAAATTTCGAAAAATAATAACTCCCTTCGCCGCGCAAACGTCCGCCCTGAAAATTCGTGCCGCCGATGTGCATGATTTTCGGATCATTGCGATATCGTATCAGCATTTCGGAACAGAACCGGAAAAAATCTGGTGTCGGCACACAATCATCTTCCAGCAACACGGCTTCTTCAACTTGCGAAAAAACCCAGTCAATGCCGGAGGACATCCGGTTTTGACAGCCGAGATTTTCTGCGGAGAAGTTTGTCTTCACTTCACATTCCCAATCTACTGAAGTCATGATTTCACGAACGGCTTCGCAACGAAGTTTGTCGGTGGGAACGGTTGACCGCGGACCGTCCGCCACCAGCAATAATTTTTCCGGGCGAAAGCGCCGGATTTCTTCAAAGACCACTTTGGTGCAATCCGGACGGTTGAAACCAAAAAAGGCAACAGGGGGTTTATACATATCGTTTCCAGGCTTTAATGATCAATTAAAGCCGTCACGCTTTCGGCAAAGTCCATTGGTGGTCAACGAGGACGCCTTTGCCCTGCCAACCTGGCGGATAAAGTTTTCCGCTGCCATAAAAATCTCCATCTTCCACCAGAATTGTTGCCGCCGCCTCGATCAAGTCTTGCATGACTCCGTCCACTTCAAAATAAGGCGAGATTTGGTATTCGCTCCCCGATAAAGGAAACCGGGGAATAAGGCAGCGGATAATTCCTTCCGGCGGAAAATCGTGGATGCCGGGCGAGGTCAATTCCGTGGAAGCAAGAAATAAAATCTGGCCGACCGAATCGGTGATGCCAAAAGAGGCGCGCACTTTTCGCAAGGTTTGGTTTTCTTTTGATTTATATTCCGCGGCAATCACCACTTCCTGGCCGGACAAAACCCGGTCGAGGGTGTTTTGATTTTTGTCTTCGATCCACAATTTGGTGAATTGCACTTTGCCTTCGCCCATTCGTTCGGGATGCTCCAGCAAATTTGCAAATTCTTTGCCTTTATAGCTGGCCGCATAAGCCTTTGAAACTTCGGGAACTTCCCCCAGTTTGGTAAGCCGGCCTTTTTCCAAAAGAATGGCTTTGGAACACAGGTTGGAAATTGCGGTCATGTTGTGGCTGACAAACAACACCGTGCGACCGTGGCCGGCCACGGTCTTCATTTTTCCGAGGCATTTTTTTTGAAATTCCGCGTCGCCCACCGCCAGGACCTCATCCACGATCAGGATTTCCGGCTCCAGATGCGCCGCGACGGCGAACGCCAGACGCACATACATGCCGCTGGAATAGCGTTTCACCGGCGTATCAATGAAGGCTTCAATCTCGGAGAATGCCACGATTTCATCGAACTTCTTTTTGATTTCCACGCGGCTCATCCCGAGGATGGTTCCGTTGAGGAAAACATTTTCGCGGCCGGTCAATTCGGCATGGAAGCCGGTGCCGACTTCCAGCAAGCTCGCCACGCGGCCGTCCAGCGTGATGCGGCCGCTCGTCGGTTCCGTGATGCGGCTCAAAATTTTCAACAACGTGGATTTGCCCGCGCCATTGCGGCCAATGATGCCGACCACGTCGCCGCGATTGATCTGGAAGGAAATATCTTTCAACGCCCAGAATTCCTCCGTTGCCGCCGCGCGTTTTTTCTGCCGCTGCTTGAACCATTGCTGCGGTGCGCGAACGGCATTTTCAATGGCATGGCGCAATCCTTCGCCTCTGGTCCGATGGCCAATCAGGTAGCGCTTGGACAGGTTTTCTACGGTAATGATGGAATCACTCACAAAGAATTTATGGGATGGGCCGGATCTTTCAAATCAAGTCGGCAAAGGTTCGTTCGGTTTTTCTGAAATACCAGACGCCGGTCACAATCAAGAAAACCACAATGAACACTGATGCGAAAAAACCGGGCAAATAAATCACATTCTCCCCGCCCAAAATACACCAGCGAAAACCGTCAATGACCCCGACCATCGGGTTCAGCGAATAGATGAATTTCAGCCCCCATTTTTCCGGCACCATGCTGGTTTTCAAGATTACCGGCGACGCATAGACGCCAAACTGCACGACAAACGGCACGATGAAACGGAAGTCGCGATATTTTACCATCAAGGCGGCGACCCATAAACCGGAGCCCAGCGACACGCCGATCACCATCAGCACCAGGAGCGGCAGCAATAAAATTTGCACCGGCGGAACAAACTTAAAGTAAAGCATCAGCGCCACGAGAAAAACAGACGAGATCAAAAAATCCGCGAAGCAGACAATCATGCTGCTGGTCGGCACAATCAGACGCGGAAAATAAACTTTTGAAACCAAATTGGCATTGGCGATCAGGCTGCCGCCGCTTTCCGACAAGGCGGTGGAAAAAAACTGCCACGGCAGCATCGCCGTAAAAATAAACAAGGCGGCGTGCGTTCCGCCCGTCGGCAATTTTCCGAATTTCACCACCACCATCAACGCCAACATTGTTAGGATTGGACGGATCAATGACCATAAAATGCCGGCGGAAGTTTGTTTGTAACGG
>JAMFSG010000351.1 GCA_026225155.1 Verrucomicrobiota bacterium | reverse complement strand
ATCACTTACACCATCGTCGCCAAAGGCGTAAAAGCCGGCGACGGCCACACGCGTTTTGATTTGTCGTCCGAAATGTTACGTTCTTCCATTTACGCTGAAGAAAGCACGACGGTTTATTGAATTGTTTCAGCCAATCGCAAAGCCGCCAAATTTCTTTGGCGGTTTTTTTTCTACTATAAAACTGTTTTTGCAAAATTCTAAAACAACTTCGACTGATTTCCCGTCGCCGATTTCAATCCGAGTTTTTTGTAACTCAATTCCGTCGCTACGCGGCCCTGCGCGGTGCGATTGAGAAAACCTTCCATGATGAGATACGGTTCATAGACTTCCTCGATCGTGTCCGGTTCTTCACCGACGGCGACGGCTAGGGAATTCACGCCGACCGGTCCGCCGCCGAATTTCACGATGATTGCTTCGAGAATGCGTTTGTCCATTTCGTCGAGACCGTTTTCGTCAATCTCCAGCATCGCCAGTGCTTTGTCCGCGATGTCTGACGTGATCCGGCCATCGCCGCGCACTTGCGCGTAATCGCGCACGCGGCGCAACAGATTATTCACGATGCGCGGCGTGCCGCGGCTGCGTCGCGCAATTTCATGTGCGCCCGCCGGTTCAATTTCGACGTTCAACAAATTCGCCGAACGCAGAACAATTTTTTGCAGATCGTCGGCGACGTAATAATCCAGTCGCTCGCGAATCCCAAAACGCGTGAGCAACGGCGCGCTCAACAAACCGCTGCGCGTCGTCGCGCCGATGAGCGTGAAGCGCGGCAGATTCAGGCGCACGCTGCGCGCGTTCGGACCTTGGTCAATGATGATGTCCAGTTTGAAATCTTCCATCGCGGGATAAAGATATTCCTCGATGACTTTTTGCAGACGATGAATTTCGTCAATGAACAGCACGTCGCCTTCTTCAAGATTCGTCAGCAAGCCCGCGAGGTCGCTGGCTTTTTCGATCGTCGGCCCGCTCGTCGCTTTGACATTTGCGCCCATCGCCTTCGCCAAAATATTCGCGATGGTCGTTTTACCGAGGCCGGGCGGACCGTTGAGCAAAATGTGATCGAGCGCTTCGCCGCGCTGTTTCGCGGCGGCGACGGCGATCTCCAGCCGTTCTTTCACGCGCGGCTGGCCGGTGAAATCGGAAAACAGCGACGGACGCAGCGTCATTTCGAGCGCGACATCGGGTTTGTTCAAAGTGGCAGCGGGTCGTTCGGACATCTCATCTAGCTTGCGGAAACCCGCGCGCAGCGGCAAGCGCGATTCGTTTGCCAAAAAATTTATCGCGCGATTCGGGACAAAAAAGTTGGAGGAATGCCAATAATTTCAGTAAGCTGCGCCAACCCTTATGACGAAAAATAAATCAGTTTTGCGCGGCGGAATTTTGCTGACGACATTTTTTTGCGGCGCGAATGCTTTCGCCGGCGACGCGGATATTCAATTGCCAGCGCTGACGGAAGTTTCTTATCTCAACGGCAACTTGACCGGCCACGCGATTTTATTTTCCGGCCTCGCCGTTTGTATCATCGGCGCGCTGTTTGGAATTTTTCAATACAAGCAGACTCGCGCGCTGCAAGTTCACAAAAGTATGGGCGACGTTTCCGCCATCATTTGGGAAACCTGCAAAACGTATCTCTGGCAGCAGGGGAAATTTCTCGCCGCACTCTGGATACTCATCGCCATCTGCATGGTTTATTATTTCAAATGTCTCCAGGATAAATCCATCGGTAACGTCGCCGTCATTCTCGCCGCTTCGATTTTGGGAATTCTCGGCAGCTATGGCGTCGCGTGGTTCGGCATCCGCATCAATACGACCGCCAATTCCCGCGCCGCGTTCGCTTCGCTCAAAGGTAATTCGCTCAAAACCCTTTTCATTCCGCTGCAAGCCGGCATGAGCATCGGCCTGCTGCTCGTCTGCGTCGAACTGTTTTGCATGATCGGAATTTTGCTGTTCATTCCGCGCGAACTCGCCGGTCCGTGCTTCATCGGTTTTGCGATCGGCGAATCGCTCGGCGCCTCGGCCTTGCGCATCGGCGGCGGCATCTTTACGAAGATCGCCGACATCGGCAGCGACTTGATGAAAATCGTTTTCAACCTGCCCGAAGATGATCCGAAAAATCCCGGCGTCATCGCCGATTGCACTGGCGACAACGCGGGCGATTCCGTCGGCCCGACGGCGGACGGTTTTGAAACTTACGGCGTCACCAGCGTCGCGCTCATCGCGTTTCTCGCGCTCGCGCTCGTCGCGTCGCCGATTCTCTGCGGCAAACTCATCATCTGGCTGTTCGCGATTCAAACTTTGATGGTCATCGCGTCGCTCGGCTCGTTTTATTTGAATAAAATCGTCGCCAACATTCGTTACGGCGGCAAAAAGAATTTCAACTGGGAAGCACCGCTGACGGATCTGGTTTGGATCACTTCCATCATTTCCATCATCGTCACTTTCATTGCGAGCAAAATTCTGCTCGGCGATTTTGCCATTGATGGAATTGGCGCAATACATTTGCCGAATCTCTGGTGGGTTTTATCCGCCATCATGGCGTGCGGCACTTTGGCCGGCGCGCTTATCATGGAATTCACGAAAATTTTCGTCAGCACCAGCTCGCGCCACGTCAAGGAAGTCACGCGCTCATCTGAACAAGGCGGCGCGTCGCTCAACATTTTGTCCGGCCTCGTCGCCGGAAATTTTTCCGCGTTTTGGATGGGACTCGTGATCCTCGCGCTCATGTTCGTCGCGTATCTCTTTTCGCAAAACGCCGACCTGCTCGCGCTCATGCCGCCGCAATTCACGTTTGCTGCGCCGATTTTCGCCTTCGGCCTCGTCGCCTTCGGTTTTCTCGCGATGGCGCCGGTCACAATTGCCGTGGACAGTTTCGGTCCCGTCACCGACAACGCGCAATCCGTTTATGAATTGAGCCGCATCGAAGCACAGCCAAACATCAGCGCGGAAATCGAAAAGGATTTCGGCTTCAAACCCGATTTCGCCAATTCCAAACTCGAACTCGAAAAAGGCGACGGCGCGGGCAACACATTTAAAGCCACCGCGAAACCCGTTCTCATCGGCACCGCCGTCGTCGGTTCCACCACGATGATTTTCGGCATCATCATGTTGCTGCAAAATGTTTTCGGCCACGCGATCGAAAATCTCAGCCTCGTGCAACCGCAAATCATTTTTGGCCTGCTCATGGGCGGCGCGGTGATTTATTGGTTCACCGGCGCGAGCATGCAAGCCGTCGTCACCGGCGCTTACAGTGCGGTCGTCTTCATCAAAAAAAATCTGAAGTTCGACAAGGAAACCGCTTCGATTGAAGACAGCAAAAAAGTCGTCGAGATCTGCACCGTTTATGCGCAACGCGGCCTCATCAACATTTTCATCGTCGTGTTCGCGCTCGCGCTCGGCCTGCCGTTTTTCAATCCGTATTTTTTTATCGGCTACCTCATCGGCATCGCGTTCTTCGGTTTGTTCCAGGCCATCTTCATGGCGAACGCCGGCGGCGCGTGGGACAACGCCAAAAAAATCGTCGAGGTGGACTTGAAACAAAAAGGCACGCCGCTCCACGCCGCCACCGTCGTCGGCGACACCGTCGGCGATCCGTTCAAAGACACGTCGTCCGTCGCGATGAATCCGATCATCAAATTCACGACGCTCTTCGGCCTGCTCGCCGTCGAGATCGCTGTCGAAATGAAACAGAAACATCCCGATTCCTGCCTGTCCTACGTCATCGGCGGAATCTGTTTTCTCGTCGCGCTCGTCTTCGTCTACCGCTCGTTTTACTGTATGAGAATTCCGGAAGATAAAGCGGACGTGAAATAACTTTTGTCGAAAATTAAAATGCCGCGCCAACAGCACGGCATTTTTGTTTCAAATAAAAACTCGAAAAGCTCAGCACGAAAATCCAAATTGGAATTCGTGTCTGTCATTGAACGTTCCATTCAAGTCGGCTGGCCGTTGCGCGTCTTTTTCACCGAAGACGTTTTTGCACCGGACAATTTGATTTTGCGAAACGCCCTCGCCGACACCGCACCGCGAAAAGTTCTGGTCGTTCTTGATGACGCACTCGCGCAAGCGCAAAGTAATCTTGCCGAACGAATTCAAAAATATTTTTCCGCACACGCCGAAAAATTGCAGCTCGTCTGCCCGCCGATTGAAATCACTGGTGGCGAATCCGCAAAAAATTGTCCAACACGCATCACCGAAATCCATTCACGGATTGATCAACATCACATTGACCGCCACTCGTATCTGATCGCTATCGGCGGCGGCGCGCTGCTGGACGTCGCCGGATTCGCCGCCGCAACCGCGCATCGCGGCGTGCGGCACGTCCGCATTCCGACGACGACTTTGGCGCAAGCCGATTCCGGCGTTGGCGTAAAAAATGGCGTCAACGCCTTCGGCAAAAAGAATTTTGTCGGCACATTCGCGCCGCCGTTCGCCGTCATTAACGATTTCAAATTACTTTCCACGCTTGCGCCCAACGACAAGCGCGCCGGTTATGTCGAAGCCGTGAAAGTCGCGTGCATCCGCGATAAAAATTTCTTCGACGAAATCGAACGTAACGCCGAAAAACTTTTCGCGTTTGAACCGAACGCGATGAAACATTTAATCCATCGCTGCGCCGAATTACATTTGAACCACATTGCGACCGGCGGCGATCCGTTTGAGACGGGTTCCGCGCGCCCGCTCGATTTTGGCCACTGGGCCGCGCACAAACTCGAGCAAGTTTCCCATTTTCAAATTCAACACGGCGAGGCTGTCGCCATCGGCATTGCGCTCGATGTGATTTATTCCAAAAAAATCGGACTGCTCCCGGAAAATTCGGCAAACCGGATTTTGCGATTGCTCGAACGACTTGGATTCAAATTATTCGCCGATGAAGTGTTGTTGGCGGACAACCTAGGCCAATTGCTAATTCTGAATGGCCTCGAAGAATTTCGCGAACATCTCGGCGGCGAATTGACCATCACGCTGCTGCAAGAAATTGGTCACGGCGTCGAAGTCCACGAAATGAATTCAAAAAAAATCATCGAAGCCATTTCGGAATTGCACGATTGCTTGAAAAAATGAAACGGCTCGCTGTCATCAACGTCGTCGGTTTGACCGAAGCGCTCATCGGCGAACACACGCCGCGCATCGCGGAATTTGTGAAACGCGGCGCGCTCGCGCAGATCGCGCCCGCGTTTCCCGCCGTCACTTGCACCGCGCAATCGAATTATCTCACCGGCAAAAATCCATCGCAGCACGGCATCGTCGGCAACGGCTGGTTCAACCGCGAATTTGCCGAGACGCAATTTTGGAAACAATCGAACCACGTCGTTCGCGGCCAAAAAATCTGGGACGAGTTACGCGAACGATTCAACGATTCAACGGCTCAACGATTCACGACGGCAAATTGTTTCTGGTGGTTCAATATGTATTCGAGCGTGGATTACGCCATCACGCCGCGCCCGATGTATCCCGCCGACGGCCGAAAATTTTTCGACATCTATTCGTGGCCGTATTCCATCCGCACCGAGATCAAAAAAGATCTCGGCGAATTTCCGTTCTTCGGTTTTTGGGGCCCGGCGGCGGGCATTGATTCGCCGCAAGGCAAGGCCGATTGCGTTTCGCGCTGGATCGCCGCATCCGCGAAGTGGATCGAAAATAAATTTTCGCCGACGCTGAATCTGATTTATCTGCCGCATCTGGATTACAATTTGCAACGGCACGGCGTTAAATCGTTGAATCGTTCCATTGTTAAATCGGCTGCCGATTTAACGATTCAACAATGTAACGCTTCAACGAACCCCGCCATTCACCGCGACTTGCACGAAATTGACGCGATCGTCGGCGACTTGATTGATTTTTTTTGCGCGCGCGGCGTGCAGGTGGTTTTGCTTTCCGAATACGGCATCACGAACGTGGGCACGCCGGTTCATCTCAACCGGATTTTTCGCGAACACGGCTGGCTGACGATCAAGGGCGAACTCGGTTTGGAAATTCTCGACGCGGGCGCGAGTAAAGTTTTCGCCGTCGCCGACCACCAAGTCGCGCACATTTATGTGAACGACAAATCGTTGGAAAATTCCGTGCGCGAGGTTTTGGAAAAAACTTCCGGCGTGGAAAATATTCTCGGCCAAACAGAAAAAATGGCGGCCGGCATTGACCATTCGCGCGCCGGCGATTTGATTGCGGTGGCGAAAGAAAATGCGTGGTTCACTTATTATTACTGGCTCGACGACGCGCGCGCGCCGGATTTTGCGCGGACGGTGGACATCCATCGCAAGCCCGGCTACGACCCGGTAGAATTATTTCTCGATCCAAAAATTCCGCTGCCGAAATTAAAAATCATTTGGCGACTGCTGCAAAAAAAACTCGGCTTCCGCATGTTGATGGACGTGATTCCGCTCGACGCAACGCTGGTGAAAGGTTCGCACGGTTGCCGACCAGCGGACAAAAAAGACTGGCCGGTGTTCATCACGTCGCAACCGGAATTTTTGAGCACGAAAGAAATTGAATCAACGGATGTTTATCAACTTTTGCTGCGGCAGATTTTGGAACAATAAATTTGATTCTTTCCAAAGTAAGCTTAAGCTTACTTCATGATTGCGAGTATTTCTGTCAAAGGCCAGATGGTCATTCCTGAAGCGATTCGCGAGCAGGCGCGGATCAAATCCGGCGACCAGTTGGATGTCGGTTATGTGAACGGGCTGATTGTCCTGCGAAAACGGCAGGTGATGACGCCTGCGCGTGTTCGTTCGCTGTTGCTGGCTGGCCGCGAACTTCCGGAAATCAAACCGGCGGATGAAGCAACGGTTGCCCGCGCTTTGCAGCGAGTTAGAAACCGGCGCAAAGCGTGAAAGTTGTTTTTGACACGAATGTGGTGGCCAGCGCGAGTTTTTGGCGGGGCGCGCCGTTTGATTGTCTCGCGGCCTGGGCGCAAGGCCGTTGCGAAGCCGTGGTCAGTCCCGCTTTGCTCGCGGAATATCACGAAATCATTGAGGAACTTCGTTTAGAATATCCCGACCGCGCGTTTGTGGAATGGGTGAAGGCGCTGACGGATTCCGCCACGCTGGTTTTTCCGACGGATCGCGCCACGCGGGCGACGCCTGATCCCGATGATGAAATGATTTTGGAATGCGCGCTGGCGGCGGAGGCGGGTTTCATCGTGAGTGGCGATAAAAAGCATCTACTGCCGCTCCGGCAATTTCGTGGAATTTTGATTGTCAGCCCGGCGGATTTTTTGCGGCGACTTTGAAATCTCTTAAACTAGGGCAAGACGTGAGCCGGAAAAACGTTCGTGCCAAGCGAGCAAGTCGGTGATTCATCCAATTTTCCAATTTTGTAAATTCCACCAGACGGACATTTAGGAAGATCGCCTTTTGTATCCAGTTTGACGAAAGAGTTGTTCCGATCACTTTCAATATAAGGCCTGATGTAGTTTATCGTGACCAGGTCATTTGATTTCGCGTTGCGCTCTAAAGCCCATTGTTGCTTTGCTGCATCAATTTCACGAAGATTATTAATGCAAGCATTAGCGGGGCTGGTGCGGTGCGATGAGCTATTTCCCCATGGCTCTATTGAAACCAAAACGCAAAATCCAACTATAAAAATTAAGACAGTTATTTCGAGAAATCCCCAAGCAGACACTATTTTTGGTTTACTCATTTAATTAAACCAACACCGCCAATTAAATTCCGTTGCGGGATTTACCTTCTCCGTCCGCCGGGCGCAAAATGGTAGCCGCCGTGGACGCGGCCGCCGCGGACTTTGCCGGGAAAACCGCCGGTGGGCGCGCCGGGTTTGGTTTCTTCAAACAGCGAGGTGTAGCGGTAATCAAAATTTTCCAGTTTCACGCGCGGGATTTTCTGGCTGATGAAACGTTCGATGGCGAAAACGTGCGCGGCGTCCTCGGCAATCATGATGGTGAACGCGTCGCCCTTCGCCTCGGCACGGCCGGTGCGGCCGATGCGGTGGATGTAATCTTCGGGATGCTGCGGCACATCGTAATTGACGACGTGGCTGACGTCCGCGATGTCGAGTCCGCGCGCGGCGATGTCCGTGGCGACGAGCACCTCGAATTTGCCGTTGCGAAAACCGGCGAGCGCCTGTTCGCGTTCGCGTTGCGTGCGGTTGGAATGCAAAACGCAAACCGCGTGGTTCGCGCGTTTCAACAAAGCGGCGACGCGATCCGCGCCGTGTTTCGTGCGGCAGAAAATGATGACGGAATCGTAATTAACCGAGTCGAGCAACTTGAGCAGCAGGTCGGTTTTTTGCGTGTCAGAAACCGGATAGATGACGTGCTTGACGGTTTCCGCCGGCGTGCGGCGTGCGCCGATTTCAATGGTTTCCGGACTGTGCATCGCCCATTGGATGAGCGTTTCGATTTGCGGCGGAACAGTGGCGGAAAACAGCGCAGTATGCCGCGCGCGCGGACATTTTTCGACGATGTGCCGGACGTCGGGCAAAAATCCCATGTCAAGCATGCGGTCGGCTTCGTCCAAAACGAGAAATTCAACTTTGTCCAAACGCAACGTGCCTTGTTCCAGATGATCGAGCAATCGTCCTGGCGTGGCGACGACGGTGTCCGCGCCGGCTTTCAATTCATCGTTTTGTTTGCCGTAACCGACGCCGCCGAAAACGACGGTGGTTTTCAGATCGGTGAAACGCGCGTAATCGCGGACGGAAGTTTCCACCTGCGCGGCGAGTTCGCGCGTGGGTTCGAGGATGAGCGCGCGCGGGCCGACGGCATTGTGCGCGACGAGCTTGGAAAGAATCGGCAAGGCGAACGCGGCGGTTTTGCCGGTGCCGGTTTGCGCGCTGCCGATGACGTCTTTGCCCGACAAAATCAGCGGAATGGCGCGAAGCTGGATCGGCGTCGGCTCGGCATAACCCATCGCCTTGACGCCTTCCAGAATTTTCTCGGACAAACCGAGTGCGGAAAAACTCATGCTTGGAGTCTATCAGGAAACCGGCGGCTCGGAAGCAAATTGAATGAGCCTGAAAATTGAATTTTAGCTGCGGAGCAGCGAGCGGCAGTAGCCCATGGTGCAACTGTGGGTAAAATTGCCATAAAATTTAAGCCCCGGATGGGGCGAACGGAAAAAAGCGCGTGTTTTCTATCGCCCCATCCGGGGCTTAAAAATTTCTGCCGCGCTGACCCACAGTTGCACCGTGGGCTACTTTCTAAACGCTGCTCCGCAGCTATCAAACTGCCGGCTTGTCCGCTTCAATAGCAGGTTCTGTAACCGGCGCAGCTTCGGCAATGGGTGTTGAAACTTCAGCGACAACCGCATTTTCTGCCGCCGGTTGAATTTGTTCGGCAACCGGCGCTTCAGCGGAAACTGTTTCTGAAGTTGTCGCGGCAACGTTTTCTGCGCCTTCAACTTTTTCAGCTTTTGCTTCGATCGGTTTCTTTTCCTGTTTCACCGGTTTGGGCGCGGGTTTTTTGGCGGTTTCCAAACGTCCGTCGGCGAATTCCAAAACGTGGCCTTGATGAATGAGCCAGTGTAAATCGGAAATGATCGCGGTCTGTTCTGCCGTCGGTTCAGCCGCAGCAGGTGCTTTGGCTTCTTCCGGTTTCACTTCGATGACCGTCGGCGCTTTGGGCGTCGGCGCGAGCGCTTCAACCAATTTTTTGCGCGAACCTTTCGGCGTCTTGTTGATGAACTCGACGATGCGCTTGATGTTCTCGGAAACCGGCGTGGTTTCGAGATCGAGGAATTGCGGGCGCGCCACGGAAACGTGCGTGACGGTTTTGTTGACCTTGAAAAATTGCAGACCGTGCGACGCGAACTGCTGGCTCAACTTCGTCGCGAGTTGCAGCGGGAAATGTTTTTGATGTTCCCATTCGCCGCGCACGAGGCGTTGCAAACCAGCGCTGCGCAAACTGCGGCTCGGCACGCCGGCGACCGTGAACGTCTCGACGGATTTGATGATGGAATCCTTGTGCGTCGCGCGAAAATGTTTTTCCACTTCTTCGAGGCTCGCGAGTTTCAGCGGCTCGGCGACGTTGAGACAATTATATTCCGTCTTGAAACTTTGTTCTTCGATCCATTTTTTGACGACGGCTTCGTCCTTCACGATTTTCACGCGCGACTTGAACATGTCGAACGGCATGCGTGAAAATTTTTCCGCGTGCAATTTACGCAACTGGTTTTGGTAATCGTGATAATTCGGCGGGCCGAGAATCGCGCCGCTCAAACCGCATTGCGCGACGAAGGTATAAACGCCTTTCGGAGCTTCGGTCGCGATGCGTTCGGCCTGATAAAACGTGGCGAAATGGCTTTTCAGAACGTGCGCGACAGCTTCGTCTTCGGATAACCACGGCGAATCGTCGAGCGCGCAAACGAACAAGGCTTGAGCAGTTGTGCCGTCGGCTTTTTTCTTGGTCGCGAGCTGGACGGAATAACGTTCCGGCTTTTGCAAAACGAGTTCCGCAATTTGAAACAGCGGATACGCGCGACCGGTGACTTTGATCTGGCGCGCAATTTGTTCCACGCCTTTTTCATCGGCTAAAAATGTCACGACGATTTCCGGCAACGGCGCGAGCGCCGGTGCGGGT
>JAMFSG010000350.1 GCA_026225155.1 Verrucomicrobiota bacterium | reverse complement strand
GGATGGTCGTGCGCGTAAAATTCTTTGTAGATGTCCGCGCTCTTCAAACGAAAATCCGCGCTCAAATCAATGACTGTTGCGCCCGCATTGAGCAACGGCACGGCGTATTCGGCGGCGACGCCGTGCGGTAACGCGAGAAAAACGACGTCGGCCTGTTTCGCCAAAACTTCGGCGTTTGGCTCGGTGAAGCGCAGGTTTTTTGATTTCGGATGGCTGGCGAATTTCGGAAAAACTTGCGCCAAAGTTTGCCCGGCATTTTGGCGCGACGTGACGGCGACCAGTTCCGCGTGCGGATGGTTGAGCAGCAACCGGACAAGTTCTTCGCCGGAATAACCGGACGCGCCGACGATGGCGACTTTCTTTGTTTTCATTTCTTAAAATCTTAACGGGAGGGTTGCCGTGTCGGCGACCCAAATTTTTATTTAGGGACGGCGACACGCCATCCTTCCCAAAACAAAAAACCCTGCTGGAAATTCCAGCAGGGTTTTGAAAATTCCAAAACGATCAACGTTTCGAGAACTGGAAGCGCTTGCGCGCACCCGGCTGGCCATATTTTTTGCGTTCGCGTTCGCGCGGATCGCGCGTGAGAAAACCTTCGGCTTTCAACGGCGGACGCAGCGCGGCGTCGAATTGCAGCAGCGCGCGGGAAATACCGTGGCGCACCGCGTCGGCCTGGCCATTCGGGCCGCCGCCGGAAACATTCACGCGGACATCAAATTTTTCCAGCGCATTCGCGACCGTGAGCGGCGACGTGACCGTGGCGCGCAAAGTTTCGAGCGGAAAATAATTTTCAAACGCGCGGCGGTTCACGGTAATCTTGCCACTGCCGGTCGCGAGGCGCACGCGGGCGACCGCAGTTTTGCGGCGGCCGGTGCCGAGAAATTCGTTGATTTTGGTTGCAGCCATAAATAAAGATTAGTTCGCAGCCTTGACTGTCGCCGGCGTTTGCGCGGCGTGATCGTGCTTCGGTCCTTTGTAGACTTTCAGTTTGGTGAGCAAAACGCGGCCGAGACGGTTCTTCGGAATCATGCCTTTGACGGCGTGTTCGATGAGGCGTTCGGGCTGTTTGGCGCGCACTTGTTCGACGGTGGCGTATTTTTCGCCGCCTTTCCAGCCGGAATAGCTCATGTATTCCTTGGCGGTTTCTTTTTTGCCGGTCACGCGCACTTTTTCGGCGTTGACGACGATGACAAAGTCACCGGCATCGAGGTGCGGCGTGTAGACGGGTTTATTTTTCCCGCGCAAAATATCAGCGACCTGCACGGCCAAACGGCCAAGCACTGCGCCATCGGCATCAATGACATGCCACTTGCGCTGATCCAAATTAACTTTCGGCAAATGCGTTTTCATTTCAAAATCTCAACAAAGGGACGTGGAATTTATCAAACACGCGGATGAAGTCAACACGTGATTTTGGTTAAATTGAATTGGTCTTTACAGACGGTCATAAATGCACGAGTAATTCTGCCATGAAGAAACTCAGTTCGGCCATGATTATTTTGGCGGTTATCATCGGAATTTTCGCCGCGCAAAATTCAAACGCCCAAATCGCATCCGCCGCGCCCGCCAAAAATTCTCCACCGCCCGGCGTGCAGATTGCGCAAACGCTTTCCACCATCACCGGCGTCGCCATTTCGCCGCTGCTCGGCGTCAGCGCAGTTGGTTGTTATCAATATTGCAAGGCGCAGACCGACGAGGAACGCGCGAAGCTGCCGTGGTTCGCGAATCCGCTGTTTTGGATTCCCGCATTTTTGCTAGTCATCGCGTGTTTCCTGAAAGACACCGCCGGCACGGCCTTGCCGCCGGGAATGAAAAAACCGTTCGACATCGCGGAAACCATCGAGCACAAAATTTCCGGCCTCGTCGCGACCGGCGCGTTCGTGCCCATCATGGTCAACATGATCCACGAGGCGAATTCCACTGGTGGCCAGCCCGTCGCGAATTTAAGTTCGCTCGGTTTTGCCGCGATCCAAATTCCGCACTGGCTTTACGACGTCGCCATCACACCGATCGCGATGGCCATTTTTTTCATCGTTTTTCTTGCGTCGAACGCCATCCAGATTTTGATCCTCATCAGCCCGTTCGGCATGATTGATGCCGCGCTGAAAAGTTTTCGCACAACGCTTCTCGCCAGCGTCGCCGTCAGTTCGTGGATGAATCCGTGGCTCGGCGCGATCTGGGCGCTCGTCATCATTTTGATTTCGTGGCTCATCGCCGGCTGGTCGTTCCGGCTGTCGCATTTCGGCCTCGTGTTCATTTGGGATTATTTCACCTTTCGGAAAAGCCGTTTCCAGCCGGACGCGAAAGTGAACAAAATGTTTCTGTCGCGCAAAATCAATAAAGTTCCCGCGCGCACCTACGGCAAACTGTTGCACGACGAAAACGGCGCGCTCATTTTCCATTATCAACCCTGGCTGATTTTGCCCCGACGCACTTTGGTTTTGCCCGTAGGAAAATATGAAACCGGGCGCGGGATTTTTTATTCCGAAATTCTGCACGTCGAAAATGATTCCGCCAAAACCTTGATTCTTTTGCCGCCGCGTTATCTCGGCCACGAAACGACCATCGCCAATATTTACAATTTCACCGGCACGCGCGACGTCGGCCTGCGCGCCGCGTGGGCGTGGTTCAAAAGCTTGTTCAGCAAAACCAAAATCGCGACGGCATGAAGCGATTTATCGCCAGATTATTTAGCCAATAGCCATCGCAATTGTCAGCAACCCATTCTTGACACCACAAAATTCAGTGTGATACAACGCTGCTACCACAATTAGAAGTGGTTTTATGCGTTGCCCCAAGTGCGGTGGTCAGGAAGATAAAGTCATTGATTCGCGAGCCTCGCGTGAAGGCGCGACCATCCGTCGTCGCCGCGAATGTCTCAGTTGCAATCACCGCTTTACCACCTACGAAGAAGTCGAACACGAAGGCTTGATGGTGCTCAAGCGCGATGGACGGCGCGAAGAATTTTCCCGCGAAAAACTTTTGTCCGGTATCCGCAAAGCCTGTCAGAAACGTCCGGTCAGTTTGAAATCGCTCGAAGATTTGGTGGATCATATTGTTGCGGTCGTGACCGGAAAATTCGAGAGCGAAGTTCCCGGCGAAGCCATCGGCAAAATGGTCATGGACGGCTTGCGTGAACTGGATGCCGTCGCGTATGTGCGTTTCGCCAGCGTCTATCGCCGGTTTGAAGAAGCCACTGATTTTGTCCAAGAAGTCCAAAAAATGGAGGCTGCCAAATGATCGCGTTGCAATCTGATTGTTTGATTTTTCAACTCAACAATGGCGAAAGCATTCCGTGCTCGGCGGAAATGATTTCCATCGAAATCGTCGGCACGGCTGATGGCTTGGATTTGCTCGACCCGAAAATGCTCCGGCACGCGACCGCGTCCGTTTTTCATTATTTCAAAACCGAACTCGACCGTGAATCCGTCACCGTCGGCGAATTTGCGCAGGCGCTGGAAAAAGCCTTGCATGGTCTCGGCCTCACGCTCTTCGGTGAAAACCAAAAATCCGCCACGCCCGAAGCTGATCTTGCGTTGCTCGCGCGTGAGTCCGCCGAAAATCTTGAACTGTTTTTCTTCCCGCGCCTGCGTGACGAATTGCGCACGCAACTCCGTCATTCGCCGCGCGTCTTGCGTTTTCGCGGCCTGCGTGGCTGCGTCAAGCAACTTGCCGGCGCACGCCGCTGGAGTTTGCGCTGCGAAAAAATGGAAGAACAAATCGTCGAATATCTGCGCCAATGTCTCACCGCCGAGCCGCAAAAAAACGAATGCGCGCTCGTGGTGGAATAACAAAAGTTTTTAGTTTTGATTTTTTAGTTTTAAGTTGAAAACGATTCGCGGGGACTTTTTTTTGAATTAAAAACTTAAAACTCAAAATTAAAAACTGGATGAAAACTCTTTTTGAAAAAATCGTCGCCCGCGAAATCCCGGCGGAAATCATTTACGAGGACGATCTGGTTCTCGCGATCCGCGACATCAATCCGCAAGCGCCGACGCACGTTTTGATCTTCCCGAAGAAACCCGTTCCGCGCATCGCCGAGGCGAAAGTTGAAGATCAAAATCTGCTCGGGCATCTGTTGCTCAAAGCTGCTGAAGTTGCAAAAAAACTAAATCTGCAAAACGGCTACCGGCTGGTCATCAATAACGGTGTGGACGGCGGCGAGACTGTGCCGCACTTGCATTGTCATATTTTCGGCGGACGCCATCTGACGTGGCCGCCCGGCTAAAATCCTTCTGCCACAATTCGGAAATCAATTTCCGCCGCTGGAATTATTTCTGCGGTTGAAAAGTTTTTTGAAAAACGCCACCACGGCAATCACGCCGATGATGATAAATTTTTTCAAAGCAAGAATGGCGATCCATAAACCTTTGAGCAGCCCCAGCTTCGCCGCGCCCGCCAAAACACCGCCGGCGATGAGCGTGGCGATCCCATATTTTGCGACCTTGTCCACCTTCGGATCAAAATCCGCGTAGCGGCTGCCTTCCTTGAAATCCACCATGCCGAGAATCTCCGGTGTCTGCGCGTCAATTTCCGGCAGTTGATCCACGGCGGCGATGGCATTCAATTCTAGCACACCTTTACGTCCCAAAATGCGGATGCTGTAATTCAACGTCTCGCCGGTTTCGCCTTCAAATTGCAATTTTTTCGCCCAATACAATTTATGCGCGGCGGCGTCATAACGAGGCGGCGCGGCCCAGCCGAGCAAATCCACGGTGGGATAACCTTTTTCCTTCCGCATTTTATTGCTTTCGGCGGTGCCTTGCTGCATCTGTTTAAGCAAATCGTCGTAATTGATTTTGCTCGCGTCATCATCTTTCACAAAACCTTCTTCGCTGTAATCAATCGTCACGACCCATGCGTTGGAGCTCAACGGCGTTATGCCCGCCGGAATCAACAGGCCGAGCGGTTTCACTTCGGAAGGTGGATTGCCCCACAATTTTACCAAAACCGTTTCCGCGTCATCGGCGTTAAGAAAATTAAAATCCTTCGGCACGGTCAATTTTGCCAGCCCGCCGCGCAGGTCAATCTCGCCTTGCTGATATTTCAGACTTTTAAGAATCGTTACGACTTCAGCCGGAATGGCATTTGAATCAGTGTCCGCGCGCGCCACGCTAGATGCCGAAAAAAATCCCGCCAATAGGATGATCGTCAGGATTGTGATTTTGATTTTCATGATTCCGAATAATTTGTCAGGGCTTTTCTAAATAATCCAGCGACTTCGGCAAGCGGCAATATCTTGATTTGGTAGGGACGGCGCGCTGCGCCGTCCGCGCCGGGTTGCGGCGCAACGGATGGGCAAAGGCGTTTACGCAACGACGTTCGGCTCCGTCACCTGACGCTGCGCTCGGTGACGGGGACATCGCGGCGCGATGTCCCTACCTTGCAAACAAGACATTATTCGGCAGGCGGGCGCGGCCAAATCTTATTTCAAAAATTGCTGCAAAACTTTGCCCAATCGCTTGATGCCTTCGCGGATATTTTCTTCGCTGGCGCTGCCGAAGCTGAGGCGCATTTCGTTGTCCGGTTTGCGACGCGACGGATCTTCGCCGTAACATAATTCGCCCGGAACGTAGAGCACGTCATTTTTCAAAGCGGCTTTAAACACTTTTGATTTTACGCCGGCGGAAAGGCCGCGCGGCAAACGCGCCCAAAAATAAAGTCCGCCGCCGGATTCCCAAATCTCGACGCTGGCGGGAAAATATTCCGCAAGCGCGGCTTTCATCACGCGCGCTTTTTGGTCGTAACGTTTTTGGATTTTGGCGACGTGCTGCGAATAAAATCCCGTCGCGATCGCACGCGCCAAAAGTTGTTGCAACAGATTCGCCGTGCCGAAATCATGATTGCCTTTGATGCGCAAAACGGTCGTGAGCAGCGGTTCGGGCAAAATCCCGAAGCCGACACGCGCGCCGGGGCCGTAAGGTTTGCTGTATGTGCCGGTGTAGATGACGCGTTGCGCTGCGCCGGGCAGCGTGAGCGCAGTTGGCACGTCGGTGCTGCGGCCAAAACTCAATTCGCGATACGCGGCGTCTTCGAGCAGATAAAGTGGATGGCCGGCGGCGCTTTCAAATTTTTTTAACAGCTTCAGCGCGGCCAGTTTTTTGGCGCGCGAAGTCGTCGCGCCGGTGGGATTTTGAAAATAGCTGACGAGATAAAGCGCTTTGACGCGGCGAAGTTCGCCGGATTTTTTCAAGCGCGTCAGGACTTTTTCCAAATTTTCGAGATTGATGCCGTCGCGTTCCAATTTAACGCCGCGCGCCTGGATGCCGCGACTTTGCAAGATGCTCAAAAAAACGAAATACGTCGGGTCTTCGACCAAAATGATGTCGCCTTCGTCGCACAACGCTTCCAGCGTGATGTAAAGCAATTGCTGCGAGCCGCCGGAAATGACGACACGCTCCGCGGAATAATTTTTATTCGATGCCGGCGCGCCATCGAGTTTTTGCAGATGCTGTGCCGTGAGTTCGCGTAAATTTTTTTCGCCGGCGGTTACGCCATATTGCAACGCCGGCTGGCCGATTTTTCCATCGCGCAAAATTTCATTGAGCAGCTTGCGGGAAATTTCCACCGGCAACGTGGCGTTGTCGGTAAAACCGGCGGCGAGCGAAATCAATTTCGGATGCGAAAGCGCGGTTTTCATCATCCACGAAATCGGTGGCGGCGTGGTGCGACGGCCAAGAGCTGACAGGGCGTTTTTCATGTGAAAAGGACGCAGACGCTAGCAGAAATCAAACGCCGCAAGCAAGCGACGTTATTGGCGCAATTTGAAAGGTAGGGACATCGCGCTGCGATGTCCCCGTCGCCGAGCGCAGCGTCAGGCGACGGAAAACGAACGTCGTTGCGTGAACTTCTTGCAATTCCGTTGCGCCGCAACCCGGCGCGGACGGCGCGCGCGCCGTCCCTACCAAATCAAAACACTGCTTATTGGCGCGCGCCGAAAACGCTGTCGAAGATGACTTCTTTTGCTTTCCAAACCAAAGCCATCGTGATGGCGAGCGGCGATAATCCCAGCGAGAGCAACACGGTCGTGGAAATGTGTTGCAGCCAGAGCAGCAGACTCGGGTTGATGCGTGACGACAAACCAAACAGCGGCGGAACGAACGTTGTCGCGAGCACGCACACGAGCCACGCGATGAGCAGCCAGCGGTTAAGCGCGGTGAACAGCCGCGTTTCTTGCCGCAACGTTTCGTCGGGCAGCATCGCGCCGAGTTGGCGGAGCACGATGTTCAGGTTGAACAGAAACAGCAACGCGGACAAAACGAGCGCAAAAATCGCCACCACGAAAAAAGTTTGCTGCGGCATCTTATTTTGCCAGTAAAGAAACGGACACAGGCCGAGGTTGATGAGGCCGAAAATTTTCGCACGGTCGAGCGCGTTACGCCACGGACGTTCCGTTTTTTGAAAATGGCTGATCTGCCTAAGTCCGTAGAGCAAAAGCAGATTGACGATGATCGCGGGAATGATGCCGGTCGGATTCAACACATCCGCGCGTGCGGTTTCTGCACTGACGATCAGCCACGCGGGCAAACCCCAGAACAAAGCGGAAAGTCCGCGCGTGAGTTTGCCCAGCGAGCGGAGCAGTTCAGGATTCGAGACGGCATCGGACATTCGGAAAAGTATGAACGATGAGCGATGAAGGATGAAACAAAATCAGCGGGCAGAGAAAAGAATTTCATCCGCTAAATATTTTCCGCTTTCAAGCTGACAGACGGCAATTCTGCTGGCAGGTAGATTTGCAACCTTGTTATCATGCGCTCTCACGGGTGAATAAATTTGCAATGTTTATTTATGAGTGTGCTAAAACAATTCAGGCGGAAAATCGGGCTTAATCGCGGTTCGCTGCTCGCCCGTTTGCCGCTGCATTGGCAATATGTGTTGCGTTATCATTCCCGGCACAGAGATTTCTGCCTGTTACTCAAGCCAAAAACTTTCAATCAAAAATTATTCTACAAAATGATTTATGACCGCCGCCCGTTGCTGGTCACTTTTGCGGACAAATTGCAGGCGCGGGAATATGTGCGACAGAAAATCGGCGCGGAAATCTTGGTCAATCTGCTGGCCGTAACTGACAGGCCGGAAGAAATCCGGTTTGATCTGCTGCCCGATCGGTTCGTCATGAAGGCCAATCACGGCAGCGGCTTTGTCCGCATCGTAAAAAATAAACGGCTTGAAGATGAAGCCGATCTCCGGCGCACCTGCCAGAAATGGCTTTCTACGAGCTATGGCGCATCGAATGGCGAATGGGCATATGAGGGCATCCCGCCGAAAATCATGATTGAAAGTTTTTTGGATTCCGGCCACGGTGAAGCAGCCTACGATTATAAATTTTTCGTGTTCAACGGCAAAGCTTTCGTGATTCAAGTGGATATGGATCGCTTTATCGGTCACCAGCGCGATCTTTTTACGCGGGAATGGAAACGCCTGGACGTCCGTTATGATTTGCCCAACTCAACCAGACCGGTTCTCAAGCCCGCATGCCTGGATCAGATGATAAAAATCGCTGAACGGCTCGGCGAGGAAACTGATTTTGTCCGCGTTGATCTTTATGAAGTGGGTGGCCGGATTTTTTTTGGCGAATTGACGAATTTCCCTTTGAACGGCAGCCATCAATTTGAACCCAAGGAATTTGATGCCGTGCTGGGCGCACAATGGCGCATCGAAGGTTATGGAAAATGATTTAAGCCGGTCGCATCGCCGACCAAATCTTTTTCAAAAACTCAAATAAGTATAAGACCTCAAACCTTTTTCATAATCATCCAGCAGGCGCATCGCTTCACTCGGTTTCATGCGGTCGGATTTGATGGCTTCGTCCATCTGCGCTTTCATCTGGCGCTTGAGTTCGTTCTCGTCGTATTGCACTTGCGAGAGCGAATGGATGATCGTCGCGCCATCAATGATTTCTTCGATGTAATAACCGGTCGGTTCGTCGGGCTCGAGAAAAACGTGGACCTCGTTCACGCGGCCGAAAAGATTATGCAGATCGCCCATGATGTCCTGATACGCGCCCATCAGAAAAAATCCGATGCGATACGGATCAGGTTTGCCGTTGCCATTGGTCGTGGTGAGCGAATGCAGCGGCAACGTGTCGCGCACATCGCGCAGGTCAATGAACTTGTTGATCGGGCCGTCGGAATCGCAGGTGATGTCCACCAACGTGCACTCGCGCGTCG
>JAMFSG010000349.1 GCA_026225155.1 Verrucomicrobiota bacterium | reverse complement strand
GGGGCACGGCGAATCTGTTTTCCCATCCGCGTTACGTTCACGGCGCGAGCACGAGTTGCAACGCGGATGTTTTTGCTTACGCGGCGGCGCAGGTCAAGAAAGCGATGGAAGTCACGCACGAACTCGGCGGCGCGGGCTACACTTTCTGGGGCGGCCGCGAAGGTTACATGACGTTGCTCAACACGGACATGAAGCGCGAACAGGAACATTTGGCAAAATTGCTGCATCTCGCCGTCGCTTACAAAAAGCAGATTGGTTTCAAAGGACAATTTTACATCGAGCCGAAACCGAAAGAACCGACGAAACATCAATACGATTCCGACGCGGCGGCGTGCCTGAATTTTCTGCGCGAATTTGATCTGCTGCCGCATTTCAAACTGAACATCGAGACGAACCACGCGACGCTCGCGGGCCACACGATGCAGCACGAACTGGAAGTCGCGGGCGCGGCGGATGCGCTGGGTTCCATTGACGCGAACACCGGCGATGAATTGTTGGGTTGGGACACGGACCAGTTTCCGACGAACATCTATCTGACGACGTATTCGATGCTGGCGATCTTGAAATACGGCGGACTGACGACTGGCGGTGTGAATTTTGACGCGAAAGTCCGGCGCGAAAGTTTTGAGCCGGTGGATTTGTTTTACGCGCACATCGGCGGGATGGATGCGTTTGCACGCGGCTTAAAAATTGCCGCCGCGATCCGCCAGGACGGACGCCTGGCGGAATTCGTCAAACAGCGTTATTCATCCTGGGACACCGGCATCGGCGCGAAGATCGAGTCCGGCAAAGCCACGCTGAAAGAACTCGAAACTTACATCCTCAAAAAAGGCGAAGTCAGCCCGAACACCAGCGGCCGCCAGGAATTCCTCGAAAACCTCATCAACGAGTTCATCTGAAGCGGTTCAAATAAATTGAATTAAAAACGGCGCGCCGCCAAAACGGGTGCGCCGTTTTTAATTTTGATGGACGGATTAAGATTCCGTTCCGGCGATTTCCAACCCGGATTACATCCATCAGCCAACGGTTTTGTCGCGTGCCGTGGGCAACACAGATGTCACCATTTCAATTCCTGCAACCGGCGCGAAACTTCTTCCGCATTCACGCGGCTGTTGAATGCGCTGATGCGGAAAAAGCCTTCGCCCTTTGAGCCGAAGCCAGAACCGGGCGTGATGACGACGTTCGCTTCCTTGAGAATTTTGTCAAACGCTTCCCAGCTCGTGACGCCTTTCGGCGTGCGCACCCAGATGTAAGGCGCATTCACGCCGCCGAAAACTTTCAGTCCGGCTTTTTTCGCACCTTTGCGCAACACTTCCGCGTTGCCAAGATAATGTTTGATGAGTTCCGCAACTTGCGTTTTGCCTTCGGGCGAATACAACGCTTCCGCCGCGCGTTGGATGATGTAACTCACGCCGTTAAATTTTGTCGTCATGCGGCGCGACCAGAGCGGATGCAAGGGTCTTACTTCGCCAGATTTTGTCGTCGCATTGAGCGATTTGGGAACGACCGTGAACGCGCAACGCGTTCCCGTGAAGCCGCCGTTTTTCGAGAAGCTGCGGAATTCGATCGCACATTCGCGCGCGCCGGGAATTTCGTAAATGGAATGCGGAATCGCCGGATCGGTGATGTAAGCCTCGTAGGCCGCGTCGAACAAAATGACGGACTTATGTTCGAGCGCATATTTCACCCACGCTTCGAGTTGTTCGCGCGTCGCGGCGGCGCCGGTCGGATTGTTTGGCGAGCAAAGATAAATCACATCAACGTGTTTTTTCGGCGGCTCGGGAATGAAACCGTTGCTGGGTTTGCACGGTAGATAAACCAGTTTCGCGTAAGCGCCCGCTTCGTTCGCGTCGCCGGTGTGGCCGGCCATGACGTTCGTGTCCACGTAAACGGGATAAACCGGATCGCTGATGGCGATTTTATTTTTCGAGCCGAGGATGTCGAGGATCGCGCCGCAATCACATTTGGAACCGTCGCTGACAAAAATTTCGTCGTCGGCAATCTCGATTCCGCGATCGCGAAAATCATTTTTGGCGATGGCCGAACGCAACCATTCGTAGCCTTGCTCCGGGCCGTAGCCTTTGAAAGTTTCGCGCGCCGCCATTTCGTCCACGGCTTTGTGCAGCGCGGCGATGACGGCGGACGGCAGCGGTTCCGTCACGTCGCCGATGCCGCAACGGATGAGGCGCTTGGCCGCATCTGGATTCGCGTCGCAAAATGCTTTCACGCGCCGGCCGATTTCGGGAAAAAGATAACCGGCTTTGAGTTTCAAATAATTGTCGTTAAGAAATGCCATAAAAATGAAGCGTTCAGTTTAACTAACCGGTGAAGGCTAATCAAGAAGCGGTTGGCCGGCTCCAAGCATCACCGTCCAAACTTCAATAATTCAACATGAGCAATCACGCTTAAAAAACCGCCATTAGCGGCAAGTCCATGAACGTGACTTTTGGTGAACCAGACTGTCGCAATCACCAGATAATCGCCCGCTTTTCCGGCGGCAACCACATCGGACTGCCTGGCTTGATGTTGAACGCGTCGTAGAATGGTTGGAAATTCAGCAGCGGTCCGTAAGCGCGGAATTGCCCGGGCGAATGCGGGTCCACCGTGATCAAGCGTTGCGCTTCCGCGTCGCGGACATTCGTGCGCCAGACTTGCGCGAACGAAATGAAGAACCGTTGTTCCGGCGTGAATCCGTCAATATTCTTGCGCTGTGATGGATCTTTGGCCAGCGCGCGTTGCAAGGCTTCGTAGGAAATATTGACGCCACCAAGATCGGCCAGATTTTCGCCGATCGTCAGCTTGCCGTTCACGTGCAAACCGGGCAAAGCCTCGAAGCCGTTATATTCATCAATGACCTTTTGCGCGCGCGCATCGAATGCGGCAGAATCGGCGGCCGTCCACCATTCGTTCAAATTGCCGGCGCCATCATACTTGCGGCCTTGATCATCGAAGCCGTGCGTCATTTCGTGACCGATGACCACGCCGATCGCGCCGTAGTTCACGGCGTCATCCATCGTCACGTCAAAAAATGGCGGCTGCAAAATGCCGGCGGGAAAAACGATTTCGTTGATCTCCGGATTATAATACGCGTTGACGGTTTCCGGCGTCATGCCCCATTCCGTGCGGTCCACCGTTTTGCCGACGCGGGCGATTTCGCGCTGCGTTTCAAACATGCTGGCACGGCGAACGTTGCCGAGCAAATCATCGCGCTTGATCACGACGGACGAGTAATCACGAAACTTATCCGGATAACCGATCTTTTGCGTAAAGGTCGCGAATTTGGCCAGCGCCTTGGCCTTCGTCTCGTCCGTCATCCATGTGACGCGTTCGATGCGGTCGTGAAAAACGGATTTCAGATTTTCGACTAGCGCTTGCATACGCGCCTTGGCTTCCGGCGGAAAACATTTTTCCACATACAATTGTCCCAACGCCTCGCCGATGTTGCCGTCCAAAATATGTGCCGCGCGTTTCCAACGCGGTTCCTGTTCCGGTTGCCCGCTCAAAGTTTTGCCGTAGAAATTAAAGTTTTCGTCCTCAAACGCGGATGACAAATACGGCGCACTGCCGTGCAACAAATGCCAGCGCAAATAAATTTTCCAATCCGACAACGGACGCGTCTGCACCATCTGGTTCAAGGCGTCAAAAAATTCCGGCTGGCCGACGATTTCATACGCGGGCGGCGCGAGTTGAAGATCGGCAAAAAATACATTCCACAGAATCGCCGGCGTCTTGGCCGTCAATTCATCAGTGGTGAACTTATTGTAATTTTTATTCGGGTCGCGCAAATCCACGCGCGAACGGCTCGCCTGTGCCAGAGCCGTTTCCACCGCGATCACGGTGTCGGCATTCGTTTCCGCGACGTCATTTTTTTCACCGAGCAGCACGAACATGGTTTTCACGTGCTCGCGATACAGTTTGAGCTTCGCGGCAAAACTGTCCTTCAAATAATAATCGCGGTCCGGCAATGACAACCCGCCCTGTTCCAACTGCACGGCGTAAATGGAACTGTTCTTCGAGTCCGGCCCGAAGCCGATGCTGAACATTCCACCGATGCCGCGTTGGTGAAAATCTGCCAGCACCGCAAACAAATCTTTGGTGGATTGGATCCGATCAATTTTTTTCAGATCGGCCGCAAGCGGTTTGGCTCCGAGTTTTTCAATCCGGTTCGTGTCCATCACGGACGCATAAAAATCGCCGACTTCGCGGCGCGGCGAATTGGCCGGCAACGATTTGGCATCGGCGGCGGCGGAATCCAAAATTTCGTGGATCAGATACCAGTTACGTTCCGCCAATTCAGAAAAGGACGCCCAACGCGCTTTGTCCGCCGGCACGGGATTATTTTTCAACCAATTGCCATCGGCGAAATGATAAAAATCCACGGACGGATCAATTGCGCGATCCATGTAATCCACCGAAAACGCCGGAACTTTTGGCGGCGTGGCGGTTGGCACAATGGTCAACGGCTGGTCCGCTCGGACTATCAAACCGCTGGCAACACATATCCCAGCGGCGACGAAGAAATTAAGTTTTTTGATCATGAGTAAAGCAAAGTTCAAGTTGGTTTTGGGGGCGCGCCCACAGCTTCCTTGTAAATATGCGGCTGCAAAATGCCGACGAAGGGAAGATTGCGATAACGCTCGGCAAAATCCAATCCGTAACCGATGACGAACAGGTCGGGAATTTCAAAGCCGACGTAATCGGCGCGGATTTTGGCGACGCGACGCGAAGGTTTGTCGAGCAGCACGCAGGTTTTGATGCGGCGCGGTTTCAGCAATTTTAATTTTGGCAGCACGCGGCTCAAGGTTTTTCCCGTATCCAAAATATCGTCCACGAGCAGCACGTCGCGTCCGCGAACATCCAGGCGCAATTCTTTCGTGAAAACCAATTCGCCGGATTCCGTGCCCGAACCGTAACTGGAAACGCCGATGAAATCCAAACGCAATGGCAGGTTCAAATGCCGGACCAGATCCGCAAGAAATAAAACCGTGCCGTTCAATAATGAAACGACCACCATTTCACGCCCGCGAAAATCGCGCTCAATTTCGCTCGCAAGGATTTTGATCCGTTGCGCGAGTTGTTTATCCGTGATGAGAATTTTTTCAACCTCATCGCGCCAGCGGATCGGCACGGCCGCCTTCGCTTCGCTTCGGCGCGCCAAGGAAGTTTTTAATTTTGAATTTTTAGTTTTTAGTTTGGCTGTCACAAATCAAGCAGTGCCCGAATCACAATCCTAATCATTTCAATAATGCGTCAAGATTATCGAGACAAAGTTGCGACCACGTTTCCATCTGTTCACGTTTTGCCTTAAGTTCTTCAATTGAAATAAATTCGACCTGCGTGATGACCTGCTCATTTTTCTTCACTTTATCTGGCGTGCAAAATAGAACATGCACTACGCCAATGTGAACTCGCCCCACTTCAGTGGAATCGTCGTTAATTAAGCCTACCGGTTTGGCATCAAACGCACCTTGGATCGAAAGTTCTTCACGAACCTCTCTTTCAACCGCGTCTTGAAATGACTGTCTTTCGGATGACTGTCTTCCGGATGTAAAAGTAAGAAGCGGCTCTTTATAATCTATGTCATTGATGTGTCCACCGATGCCAACAGACCCTTTCGCTACTAAACGTTGTTCGCCGGCCTTTTTGCCACGCACATAAT
>JAMFSG010000348.1 GCA_026225155.1 Verrucomicrobiota bacterium | reverse complement strand
GAGTTTTTCCTGCCGTTCGGCGAGTTGGCGGCTTTCGATCAATTGCACTTGCAGCGGCGCGATCATTTCGCGGTAAACGACGACCGCGAGGCAAATCGCGGCGAGCAGCAATAATCCCAGCGCGCCAAATAAAGTGATCCGTAAACGGTCGAGCGACTGGAGATTTTCTTTGCGGAACGAATCCAGCGTTTGTTGATGCGCCTGCGCAAGTTGAAAACCGAGGCTCAAAATCCGTTTGGATTGCGCTTCAAAATCCGCGAACTCGGCGACCCGCGTGATGGATTGCCGGCCAGCGTAAATTTTAGTGTGAATCGCCGTCGCGGCAATCAGATAATCCTGAAACGCGGCGTTGATTTGGAGGAGCAACGAGTGTTCCGCATCCGAGGACAACATGGGTTTCTGTTCTGCCAGCCAGTCTTGCAGATCTTTGCTGGATCCAGAGAAAATGAACCAGTCCACATCATTGTGATAAGCCGCGTAACGCAAAATGCGGTTGTTCAAACCGAGGATGGATTGTTGCAAATGGTCGGCGATCTGAAAACTTTGCGACTGCATCTGCGAAAGTTTTTGATGCGACTGGCTGATGCGTTCCCAAGAATTGTGCGCCGTCCACGCGATCAACAGCACGAGCAATACGATGGTCGTGATGAAAACCGCGATCCGAAATTTAATGCCCGGGTTCATGATTTTTTTGATTTTCTATGTCTGATCTTCCGGTCGCCGAAAATCCGCACCAAAAAATCAGGTTTGCCGTCCGTCCGCCAATATATCCGCAAAAAAGTTTGAATGCCAATGGGCAGTAAATTATCACGGTGGGAAAACGGTTTACCACTTTACCGTGGTTCTGGGTTTTCACCGCCATAAATCCTGATAAATCCGCCCAAAAATCATTTCCGAAAAGTGGCATGGCTTTCGCTAAGTCATCCTCGTTCGCATTGAGGTCGTAAAATTGAAATAAAAAAAACAAGGTTATGAATTCAACACTTCCATCGTCAGTTCCCGCCGCCGGGGAAAAAAATTCCACTCTTGAAAAAAAGAAGATCATGCTGGTGGATGACGACCCGGCCATCCGAAAAATTTTGCTGCGGCTGTTGACGGAAGAAGGTTACAGCGTGTTGCCGGCGGCGAACGGGCTGGAAGCAATCGAGTTCGCCAGTTTGACCCGGTTTAACCTCGTGCTGCTGGATTTGAACATGCCGCTAAAAAATGGCTGGGAAACATTTGAACAATTGACCACGAACGATCCGTTGCTGCCGGTCATCGTGATCACCGCCCGCCCCAATCAATTTTTTCCCGCATTCGCCTGGGGTGTGGGCGCGTTGTTGGAAAAGCCGCTGGATTTCACGCGCCTGTTTCAGACGATCAACAGCTTGCTGGCCGAGCCGATGGAAGTCCGTCTGGCGCGCGTTGAAGGACGGCCCTGGAATGCCGATACGGTTCATGGCAGGCCAAGGAACTGGAACTCGGACTGATCAAAATGAAAGCCGGTGAGATTTCCGCCGCGCGATTTTTTAGCGGCGGCAAACAATAAATGAATGCTTGCGGGCCCGACTCACAATGCGCCACGCGCATCGCTCCGCACATTCAATTGGCCGGCCGGATGTTTCCGCTTCGACGCTAAACATCTGGTCGGCCGCGTTTTTTAACCAAGTGTTTTCAGATGAGATTTTTGCAAGCGAAATTTTAGTTTCTTCAGATATTGGTTTCGTCTTTTATCTTTACCACGCGCGCTCGTTGGAAATTTTTTCCAACGCTTCGAAATTATTGATTTGAATCCCGCGCCAAACCGATTACTTATTCTGCGTTGAACAAATCGAAACTGCCAAAGTGAAACTGACCGACCTGCGGGGCATCCTGCAATACATTCCGCAATTCCGCGAAAAAACCTTCATCCTCGCGATTGATGGCGCGATCGTCACCGACGAAAATTTTGCCACGCTGCTGCTTGACGTCGCGGTGCTGCGCTCGCTGAACATCCGCGTCGTGCTTGTTCACGGCGCGTCGGCGCAAATCAAAACGCTCGCGGACGAATCCAACACCAAGGTTTCCGACCTCGACGGCGCGGGCATCACGGATGCGAGCACCCTCAACCTCGCGCTCACCGCCGCCAACCGGTTGACGCATGAAATTCTCGAAGGCCTCTCGGCGAACGACCTCCGCGCCGCCAGCACCAACGTCATCATCGCCCATCCCATGGGCATCATTCAGGGCGTG
>JAMFSG010000347.1 GCA_026225155.1 Verrucomicrobiota bacterium | reverse complement strand
TGTTCAATTTTTCGCCGGTGGCCTTGCGCACGCAATCCACATACGCGAGATATGCGCCGGCAAGCCCAGCCATCGTCGCGTGCTTCGCGGCGTCCTCGACGGTGAGGCAAAGGTCGCAACTGCGCTGGTCCAGATACAAACGTCCGGCCTGGAAAATCGCCGGGATTTTGCGGCTGTAAAAATTTTTGAAGCTGACGAAATTCACGCACAACGTGTAAAGGTCGCGGTTGTAGCGGATCAACTTTTCCACGGCGGCGATCGCGTTGGCTTCGGGTTCGAGCGCTTTGTCCTTTGAGATGAGCGCGGCGATTTTTTCCTTCGCATCGCCCGCAAGGATTTCGCGCACGCGTTTCAATCCCAATTTTTCCACGGTCGCACCGACCTTGCCGGTGGACCAGGTTTCAAACGGCGCGAGTTTCGCATTCAACAAATCCCATTCGGTTTCGGAAATGGAATTTTTTTCGCCGAGCAATGGTTTAACCGCAGCGGTTTGCAATGTTGCGAGCGCATTTGCCCAGGCGGGATTTACGCCTTCAGTCAGCGGCAAGGATTTTGCCGCCGCGATTTGCGCGAGCGGAAAACTGGCGATTTCGGCAGCGTTGACGGTCAATTCTTTTGTCGCCAGCGCGAGATATTCCGATTCCTGGCGGTTCAGCGCGCCGACCGCACGCGCGTCAAAAGCCGCCAACCGGCAGCGCGCAAAAAAGTCATCCGCTTTCACTTTCACCGTTTTCACGGCGACGGACGCAGCGGCAGTGCCTTCGCCGAGCGGTAAAATTTCTGTGTTGCCTTCCGCCTGTTTCCACCAATCAGAATAGACCTGCGCGTCGGCAAAAAATGTGTCGGCTTTCGGCTGGCTGATGCCCGGTTTGCCGCTGCGATCATTCTCGATGCCGAGACAATTCATGATGTCGGCGATGACGGCTTTTGTCGCGTCATCGCTGGCGGCGTCGGCGGGAATGATGCCATCGCCGTTGAAATTGGTGGCGGCGAAAATTTTCGCGGTGTCCGCCGTTTCTTCCAAACTGATGCTCGTGACGCCGGTTTTGCCAAGGTTGACAAGAATCTGTTTTGCCGAGGCGAGAATTTCTTTTCCTTCCGGCGTGGCATCATTGATCGCGGCCAACGACAGCGACGACGAGCCTTTCAGCAGATCGTCGGGATTTTTCAGCAAGCTGGTCGCCCATTTTGCGGCGGCGATGACTTCCGGCACGCGCACGCGGCCATCTTTGTCGCTGTCAACGAGTTCCAAGGTGCGGCTGTCGAATTCCAAACCGTGCGTCGGGCACGCCAGCGCGACCCACAATTTTTGGTCAAGCTGGTCGAGGTTGGCGAGATCGGCACCGGATTCCAGTTTGACCTGGTCAAAACCGCCGGCCTGAAAAAAATTCCATTGGTAGCTCATAATTTTCAACTCCTGAATTTGCCTGAAAATTTAACCACGAAGCTGCGATGACACCAAGCAAAGTTTATGGCTCATAAGCCACGATAAACATCGCGACGGTGACGGATCACGGAAATTTCAATGACTTTGGAAAAATCATCAATTGAATAAACCACGCGATAATCACCGACGCGCATCCGCCAGAGATTTTGCTGGCCATGAAGTTTAATGCTTCCGACAGGTCGCGGGCTTTTGGTCAAGGCTTCGATCTTGGCGAAGATTCGGTCTGCGAGATCATCAGGCAGCCGCTCCAATTCCTTGCGGGCAGAACGGACGAAGCTGATGGAGTAATTAGCCATTCCGCCGGGATTTTAGACGTTGGCGGACCGAGGCAAGGCTTTCGCGCGGTTCGCGCGCGCGCGACTTGGCCAGCAATGTGTCGTAGAAATCTTCCCAAAGCTGTTCGTGCTTCCGCAGGTCAATGACGGCGGCCGTCTTCTGGCCGCGTTCATCCACCATGAAAGTGATTCCACTCATAAAAATAATCTGGCAGAAAAATGCGTGGCGGCAAATTCAAAATAACCGCATGGTTAAAAACGAAGATGGTCGGCAATAATTTTTACCAGGCGTTGAAGGTCGGGCGAAGCATTCTTGCGGCCAAAAATTCCGAAACGAGAAAGGTGCGGCAATCCCACTACAATCATTTTTTTCTGTCCAGCGGCAAATTGAGCGACGCTGCATTTAATTTCTCCCCAGCCTGTGTCAAAATTTTCAATTGGAGAAATATTTTTCAGACCTTTCGAAATCAACAAGGAATGAATGTGGCGTTGCACTTTTCCTCCTAAACACAAAACCACTGAAGGATTCAGATTATCGAACAAGTTGTCCCACAAATATTTTGAAAATTCTATGGCTTCCTTCTTGTTTTGAAAGGACGCCCAATCTTTAGAACGGAAGGGACAGAAATTTGCTGCAAGTGTTGAATCCATTAAACAATCCCACTGATCATTTGTTTCAGAAGCCAATTCTTTATAGAATTTACAAATCTGCTCTTGTAGATTGCTCTTTATACCCTTTCGACCATTACGTCCCCAGCATCCGATTCGATATGCGTTTCCGTCTTCACTGCTTTGCTTGGGTTCTTCATAATCGGGCCCACCCGGGTTTAAGCCGATAAAAACTATCCTTGTTTCAAGGCTTAAAGTTTTGGCGGGTGTATAAAGAAAGATCCAGCCAAGACTGTAATCAAGCTCTTGATATTTTCGGCCAATTTCGTCAACACATTTTGCAAAGAACGGGAGTTGTTTCACACCAACTCCGACTCTTCAATCTTCCTACGCGGCTGGCGATGCGGCTGACCGTCGGCGCTTTCGGGATATTCAAAAACCTTGCCCTCGAAATTGCGGATGAGCACGCGGCCGGCGTTGCGGCACAAAATGTATTCGGGATTGATCGGCACTTTGCCGCCGCCGCCGGGCGCGTCAATGACATAAGTCGGCACGGCGTAACCGGTTGTGTGGCCGCGCAATTTTTCCATGATCTCCAAACCTTTCGCCACACTCGCACGCAAGTGCGCGGAACCGGAAATCAGATCGCACTGATAAATGTAATACGGCTTCACGCGGCACATCAAAAGTTTTTGCACGAGCGCTTTCATCACATCCGCGTCGTCGTTGACATGCTTGAGCAAAACACTTTGGTTGCCGAGCGGAATGCCGGCGTCGGCGAGACGACCGAGCGCGGTGCGAACTTCCGTTGTCAGTTCGCGCGGATGATTCGTGTGCACGCTGATGAACAGCGGATGAAATTGTTTCAGCATCGCGCACAATTCGGGCGTGATGCGTTGCGGCAGAAAAATCGGGATGCGTGTGCCGATGCGCAAAAATTCCACATGCGGAATCGCGCGCAAACGGCTCAAAAGATTTTCCAGTTTTTCATCGCTTAACAATAACGGATCGCCGCCGCTCAAAAGCACGTCGCGGATTTCCGGATGCGCGGCAATGTAAGCGATTTGCTTATCGTATTCGGGATGAAAATCGTAGCCGCTCGCGTTGCTGACGAGCCGTGAGCGCGTGCAATAACGGCAATAACTTGCGCAGCGATCCGTCACCAAAAACAAAACGCGGTCGGGATAACGATGCACGAGTCCGGGCACGGGCGAGTGC
>JAMFSG010000346.1 GCA_026225155.1 Verrucomicrobiota bacterium | reverse complement strand
GGTGATCGCCGACCCGGTCTCGACCTGCGTCCACGAAATCTTGGAGCTTTCGCCGATGCATTTGCCGCGCTTCGTCACAAAATTATAAATGCCGCCCTTGCCGTTCTTGTCGCCGGGATACCAATTCTGCACGGTGGAATATTTGATCTGCGCGTCGTCGAGCGCGACGAGTTCCACGACCGCCGCGTGCAATTGATTTTCATCGCGCATCGGCGCCGTGCAACCTTCGAGATAACTCACGCTGGCACCTTCGTCGGCGACGATCAACGTGCGTTCAAATTGTCCCGACTTCGCCGCGTTGATGCGGAAATAAGTCGAAAGCTCCATCGGACAGCGCACGCCTTTCGGGATGTAACAAAACGATCCGTCGGTGAAAACGGCGGAGTTCAGCGCGGCATAATAATTATCCGTGTAAGGCACGACCGAGCCGAGATATTTTTTGACGAGCTCGGGATGATCGTGCACCGCTTCGCTGAACGAACAAAAAATAATTCCCTGTTTCGCGAGATCGGCGCGATAAGTCGTGCCGACCGAAACGGAATCAAAAATCGCATCCACCGCGACGCCCGCGAGCTTCGCGTGTTCGCGCAAGGGAATGCCGAGTTTTTCGTAAGTCTCCAAAAGTTTCGGATCCACTTCGTCCAAACTTTTCGGCGCGTTGGCGTTCGGCTTCGGCTGAGAAAAATAGCTGATGTCCTGAAAATTGATCGGCGGATATTTGACGAATTGCCACGTCGGTTCCGGCATCGTCTGCCAATAGCGAAACGCCTTGATGCGCCAATCGGTCAGCCACGTCGGTTCTTTTTTCTTCGCAGAAATGTGGCGGATGGTTTCTTCGCTCAAACCCGGCGGCGTGGATTCAGTTTCGACGTCGGTGACGAAACCATATTTGTATTCCTGCTTGACTAGGCTCTCGATTGTCTCGGTGGCTGTGCTCATCGTTCGTAAAATTATTTTTTCTTCGCGCAATCTGCGCAGACGCCGTGGACGGCAATATCGTAATGATCCACTTTGAAACCCTTGGGCAGATTCAAAGATTGCGCCGGCAGTTCCAGGTCCAAAACCGTGCCGCACGCGCTGCATTGAAAATGTCCGTGCTGGTGCATGTTCGGACAAAAACGCGTCGCGCCGCGATCCACCGTGACCTGCCGCGCGAGACCGGATTTCACTAACGCATCGAGGCAGTTATAAACTGTCGCGTGCGAAATTTCCGGCATCGCTTTTTTGGCGCGGATAAAAACTTCCTCGGCGGTCGGATGATCGCGCTTGTGCAGCAACACATCATAAACCTGCTGCCGCTGCGGTGTCAGGCGCAAACCCGTCGCGCCCAACTGTTCGGTCAGGTGTTGTTCATCTTGATGCTGGCTGCGCGGTTTCATCGCGAAAGACAAGATAACGCGCAACCGCTTTGCGTCAAGATTTAGAATAATTCTAAATTGATGGCCAAAATGTTTGTCTGCCGATTTTGCAAAACCGTGACAACTCAATCTTGCGGTGCGTGCAGATTTAACGGCATAAAGAATGCACATGGCCGCTGCTCCAACCCAACGCAAACCGACTTTTTTCTGGCAGGGTCTCCTGATTTTGCTGCCCGTGTTGGTGCTAGCAGTCGTCGGCCTGATTTCGTTGCGGCAAGACGAACGCTCGGCGGAAGCTGATGCCCATACGCGCGCCGCCGAAAATCTTCAAAGCCTCGCCATTGCCATGCGTGATTCGGTTGACGGCGAACTTCAACGATTTCTCACATTGCAAAATGTTTGGATGATCGGTTTGAGATTGGCCAGCCAGCCATCAGTCAGCGGCGAATTTCCTGACGTCAAATTAAAAGCAGACATCGAAAAATGGGAGCGCGATTATCCCAAATATAAATTCACCGATTTGGCCGTGCCCAACGCGGAAATTTTGACGAATGGAGAAGCAATTGACCCGCCAGATTTTCCGGCCGCGCCGACTCCGCCGAAATGGTTTCTGGAATTTTCGTCGTTGCAAAAAAATTCGTGGGAAAATTTGCGCGCCGCCAAAACGCAAAAAGAAATTGAATCGCGTCGGCAAATTTTTTTGGACGGCAAACCGTCCGGCGAAGCGCAGCAAGCGGCATTTAACCTGTTTCGTCCGCCGGAAGAAATGGCGGGACATTCAAATTTCCAATTCACCGAATCGGGAATTACATTTGAAGAAATCGCCTGTTACCAATTGCTTTCGGCCACCAACGCGCAATTGACGACGGATCTGCTTCAATCCATTTGGTGGCGCGTGATTGATCAGCCTTCATTTCTTTCGCCCAAATTATTGCAACTGGCTCAAACCTTGACGAATCGCGCCGGCGCGAACCTCCGGCAGAAATTCTTTTGGACACAACAATTTTGGAATAGGCAATCTCAAGTGCGCGAGTGGATTGCGCCTTTGCGCAAAATTTCTGACTCGACCAATCATTGGAATCTGGCCTCGTCTTTTTCGCGGTGGGCTGGCGATTCTTCGAACGCGCCGCTCGCGTTTTTTGAGCCGACCACATTTGTAAATATGAGCAACAATTCGAACGGAAATCCATTCGAGGGGAAAGGCTACGCAATCAAGTTTGTGCCGCGCGAAGTCGTTGAAACTATTTTTGAAAAAGCGTTGAGTGAAAATAAATTTCTAATTCCAAAGTTTGCTGGTGCAATTGTGTTTGCAGAAGGAAAGCCGTTGTGTCGGACGGATAAAGCAAATTTGTCGCCCGAATCATTCCAACTAAAGACATCGCCGCCAATCGCGAGCATTCTTCCGCAGACTAAAACCGGTGTTAATTTCGGAATTACATTTTATCTCGTCAGCCGTGAACAAATGCTGGCCAGCGAACATCGGCGCGCAAAACTTTTTGGTGTGTTGATTTTGGGTTCGGCCTTGTCGGCATTGATCGGTTTTGTCGCGGCGTGGCGCGCGTTTCGGCGGCAGCAACAGCTCGGCGAATTGAAATCCAATTTCGTTTCCAGCGTGTCGCATGAATTGCGCGCGCCGATCGCGTCGGTGCGGCTGATGGCGGAAAATCTGGAGCACGGGAAAATTTCCGGGACGCAAAAGCAGAATGAATATTTCCGGTTCATCGTGCAGGAATGTCGCCGGTTGTCGTCGCTCATCGAAAATGTTTTGGATTTTTCGCGCATCGAACAAGACCGCAAACAATACGAATTTGAACCGACGGATGTCATCGCGCTGATGCAGACGACCGCGAAATTGATGGAGCCTTACGCGGCAGAAAAAGGCGTTCATCTGAAATGCGAACTGCCGGTGCCGGTGCAAAATCAAATCCTCGAATTGAATCTGGACGGCCGCGCGATTCAGCAGGCGCTGGTGAACTTGATTGACAACGCCATCAAACATTCGCCGAAAGATGAGACGGTGACGATGGGAATTGAAATTAAAAATGCAAAATTAAAAATTAAAAATGACGATAGCGCCAACACCGCCGCTTCTCTCAACTCTCAACTTTCAACTCTCAACTTATTCGTTTCCGATCACGGACCGGGAATTCCGCGCGCGGAGCATGGGAAAATTTTCGAGCGATTTTACCGGCTCGGTTCGGAGTTGCGGCGCGAAACGCAGGGCGTGGGCATCGGGTTGAGCGTGGTGAAACATATCGTGGATGCGCATGGCGGAAAAATTCTGGTGCAGAGCGAAATCGGCCAAGGCAGCCGGTTCACAATTGAATTGCCGGGGAAAAATTAACCACGGATGGACACTGATGAACACGGATAAAAACAATGGCCAGCTAACTGGCTTGCAAAACTGGTGGGACGCTCGCCCCACCGCCAACAGATTTCAATTCGCGCTCATTCGCGAAATTTGCGTCAAAGTCTTTTTCCTGATCCGTGTTTATCCGTGGCCATCCGTAGTTGAAAATTTATGCCCCGCATTTTGATCATTGAAGACGAGACGCCGATGCGCGTGGCGTTGACGGATTTGTTGTCGTCGGAAGGCCATCGCGTCCTCGCGGCGGCGGATGGCGAGAGCGGCCTGCAACGTGCGCTTGCCGAAAAACCGGATCTCGTTCTGCTCGATGTGATGATGCCGAAGCTCGACGGTTTTGCGCTGTGCACGGAATTGCGCCGGCTGGAAAATCATGTTCCCGTTTTGATGCTCACGGCGAAAGGCCAGGTCGAAGATCGTGTCAACGGCCTTGACGTCGGCGCGGACGATTATCTCGTCAAACCGTTCAGCGCGGAAGAATTGCTCGCCCGCGTGCGCGCGTTGCTGCGCCGGTTTCAACGGCAGGTCAAGATGCCGATGAAATTAAAATTCGGCGACGTGGAAGTTGACCTCGCCCGCCAGACGGCGATGCGTGGAAAAAATCCGGTCCATCTCACGGCCAAGGAATTTTCCATGTTGCGATTGTTGTCCGAGGCGGAAGGCGAACCGGTGACGCGCGAAAAATTTCTCGACGCGGTCTGGGGTTATACCGCATTTCCGACGACGCGCACGGTGGACAACCATATCGCCAGCCTGCGCGCGAAGCTGGAAAAAAATCCCGATGCGCCGCGCTGGTTAAAAACGGTGCATGGCGTCGGCTACAAACTGGAATTGAAATGAGCCACAGATTTACACAGATGAAACACGGATGGGCTTCCGCAGATTGCGCCGATTTTCGCAGATTGAAAAAACTCTTTGAATTAAATCTGCGCACATCGGCGAAATCTGCGGAAAAGTTTTTCCCTCCCCGTCTTTGCGTCCCGGCGGTAAAAAATGGATTTTGCAAAAGCGTGACAACTGGTGCGGACATTTTTTGGCAGT
>JAMFSG010000345.1 GCA_026225155.1 Verrucomicrobiota bacterium | reverse complement strand
TAATTGCTGCAATGAATTCATCAGGTTGCCTTGCAGCAAGCGGGCTGAATTCAATTTCTGCAGCGCATCCAGATGGTTTTTTATGTCGGTCACCTTTTTTATGTTGGCCACCACCACGTTGTAATCATTCGTGTGCGATTGGATATTCGCCTGCACCTGCGCGAGATTGCTGCTCGCGATCATGTGTTCCAGCAAAATGGAACTGAACCAGACGAGCGACAGCGCCACCAGCAACGCGCCGCCAAAAATCGCGCGCTTCACCGGATCGCGCCGGCGCAGATCTTCCGCCGCCTGCGCCTCCGTCAATAAATTGATTTGAATAGGCATAGTCTTAAAAAGCCGCCAGCGCGGCACCCACGGCCACCGTCAATTGCGGTCCGATATGTTCCACTTCCACCGCCTGTTGTCCGGGCAGCGCCAGTTGCAAAAATCCCGTCGGGTTCCAGGTCTTGCATTCCAGCAACAATTCCGAGTGCAGCATCTGCAAAATCATTTCCGAACGCGCCGAACCGCCGCTCACATACACTTGCGAAACCGGGCGATCCTGTTGATGCTCGAAGAAATCCAGCGACGCGCGGATTTCGCGCCCCAGCGGAGTCACATACATCTGCAACGCCGCTTCCACTTCCGACGACATTCCGACTTTGATGCCTTCCGCCTCGGCGTGACTGATGCCCAAGGTTTCCGCCAGCCCGGCGGTCAACGTATCGCCGCCGACATTCACCATGCGGTTCAACGCCAGTTCGCCTTGATTTAAAACGCAGACGGAAGTGTGTTTGAAACCGATGTCCACCAGCGCGACCGTTTCTTTTTCAAAAACTTCCGGCAACGCCTGTTCAAAAGTATTTATCGGCCCGATCAATCCCGGCACCAAGCAATCCGCGACGAGTCCGGCATTCGTGGCGGCTTGGATAAAATCATTTGCAAACTGTTGTTTCGTCGCCGCCGCCAAAACTTTCAATTTTGGCACGCCGCTGGATTTCGTGGCATCGGCATTTTTATTGAGGCGCGGCGGGATGATGTGGCAATCAAAGACGTGGTTCGGTAAATCTTGTTGCAAATAATTTTTATGATTCATTTTCAGAATCCGCCGCATTTCAGCCAGCGGAATCTGCGGCAATTCGATCTGCCGCACGAGCGCGTCATTGAGGCCGACCGCGAGCGTGACATATTTCGTCGGATTGCCGAGCGCATCTGCCACCGCGCGCAAATGTTCGGCGAGTTGTTCCGGCGAAATTCTTTTCTCGGAAGCCGGTGCGTCCAGCAGCGCGTAACGCGTCAGCGCGAGCACTTCGCCGCGACGTTCCAGCAAAACCGCCTTTGTCGTGCGGCTGCCGAGGTCCACAGAAATCATCTGCGACCGCCGCCGGCCCTTGTTCAAAAATGGTAATGGCAAAGCCATGTGGTTCTTTATGTGTTGGTGCAAAAATCAAAACTATGATTCGCGCTTTTGACCAAGCAGATGCTGCGCCAAAACGCCTTGAAGCTGAAAAAGTATTGAAAACCGTGAGCTTTTGTCTGAAGACCAGCCGTTCCTGTCCCGAAAATGAACGCGGACTAAATCAATTCCTGCACCCGCTGTCTCGCCATGTCCAAAAATGCGTCCAGCAAGGCCGTTTTTTTGCCACGCCACGTCGCGCCGATGATTGCGCGCGGAAAATCCGGCAACGGCAGCGCGCGCACATTTTTCGGCAGCGGCTTGGCTGGAATGTGAACTGAAACACCAATGCCAAGTCCGCTGGCGACGTAAGTTTCGATCAACCCGGCAGAACTTGCCTCCACCGACGGAAACCATTCCACGCCGAGTTCCTGCAAACGCGTGCCGAATCGTTTCGTCAATGCTTCCTGCGCGGGCAGGCAAATCAACGGCTCGTCAATCTTGTCGCGCGACCAAAGTTCCGCCGCTGATTTTATTTTGGAATTATTTTCCACCAGCAAAACCATCGGCAATTCCAGCAGCACGAGCGATTGAAATCCCGCCGCCGGTTTTTTCTCGATCAACGTGATCGCCAGATCAATTTCATCCTTCGCCAGCATTTCTTCGAGCTGTGCCGGATAACCTTCGCGCAGCGAAACTTTCAGCTTGGGAAATTTTTTCCGCACGCCGTTCAACAAACGCGGCAAATGGTCACGCAAAACAATCGTCGAAGCGCCGATGCGAAAATGCCGCGCCTGTCCGCCTTGAAATTCCGCCGCCACTTGGTCGAGATTGGCAAAAAACGGCTGGCAGAACGCGAAAAGTTTTTCACCCTCCGGTGTCAACGCAAACGGACGCCGCTGAAAAAGCGTGACGCCCAAAAATTCCTCCAGTTGCGCGACCTGCGCGCTCACCGCCGGCTGCTGGATGCCGTAAGGAATGTTCCGCACCGCCGGCATGATGCCGCCGTGTTTGGCGACAAAATAAAAAAGTTCGAGGTGATGGACGTTCATTGATTCAAACGATGTTCGCGCAGTTTTATCAATTCACACCTTTCGCGCAAGCCGCGTTAAAACATTCCCATGAACATTATATTAAGTTCGTCGCTGGAATTCATCGGAACCGTTTTCGCCGCCGAGTTTGTCGCCGGCTGCGTGCATTGGCTCGAAGACGCTTATGTTCGCGAAAACACGCCGCTCATCGGTAAATTCGTTGGCCGCCCGAACACGATCCACCATCATTTTCCGCGTTACATGACGCGCAAAAGCTGGTGGCAAAGCTCGTGGGATCTGGTTTTGCTTTCCGCAATCCCCGTGCTCATCGCCTGGAAAATGAATTGTCTGACGTGGCACGTTTGGCTGTTCGCCGCGTTGAGCGCGAACGCGAATGAATTCCACAAATGGTCGCATCGCACGCGCAAGGAAAACGGCCGCGTCATTTCTTTTCTGCAAGACCTCAAAATTTTGCAGACCGCGAAACATCATGCGCGTCATCACGCCGATCCCAAGAACAGCCATTATTGCACCATCACCAATTTTCTGAATCCCGTGCTCGACCGCATGAATTTCTGGAACGGACTCGAATGGCTACTCGCCAAAACCATTCAATTAAAACGCCAGCCTGACACGTCAGTTCACGGTTTCGGTCCCGGCCCAGAATGGCTGAAGGAATTTCGCCGTGCGCCAACCGCTGCCAAACTGTAATTGGCTTGCCAAAAAACCGGGCGGCTCCAAATATCAAGCCACGCAAAATATGAACTGTCCGCACTGCCAGAAAGAGTTGCCGGAAAATTATCCGGCGGATTATTGCCCGTTTTGCGGTCAAAACTTAACGCCAACCATTGATCCTGAAAAAACGTCGGCTGTGCTTCCGCGCAGTTCATCAAAACTTTGGCTGATTTTTTGGTTGTCGTTTATTGGTGCGCCGGTCTTGGGATTGCTTTCGGCGATGGCGCAGATGGGCGGCGGCGTGCTTTTATTTCCCATTTTGGGGGCGATCGTGGCTGGGTTTTCCCTGTCTAAAATTTTCAACAAATCGCCGGGTATCTTTTTTGTGGTCGGCATTGCTTTTTCGATCGGCATTTTGATTGTTTATTTTGGCATCGTTTTTGTCGGATGTCTCGTGGTGATGTCCGGCAGTCATTTCTGATTTTTCATGATGAAACTTGTTCTCAAAGACGATCTGCTCAAACGCACCACGTCGCGCTGTCCCGTTTGCCACGCGCCATGCTCGGCGGAAGTCTGGCGCACCGGTGGAATCCAATCGAAAGTTTTTCTCAAGCGCACCTGTCCCGCTCACGGCGAAGCTTCAGTTTGCATCGCGTCCGATGCCCGATTTTACTGGCTCGCAAAAGGCAAAGCGGAAAATTCCTGCTGCGCTGGTGGGGCGAGCGTCCCCGCGAGCCGTCTGCAAGAAAATGAAAATCTCGGCTCGTCAGTAGCCTCGCCCCACCAAAATTCTTGCTGTTCCGCCGACGGTTCCAATGCCGGCACGCTTGGTCGCAATGCGAATCCCGGCGACGCCCTTGGCGTGATGGAGAAACTTTCCACCTGCCTCGCGCTGATCGAAATCGTCAATTCCTGCAACTTGAGTTGTCCGACTTGTTACGCCGATTCGCCGCTCGGCAGCGGGCAAAAAGTGGACGCCATTCCGCTGGCAGATTTGCAGCAACGGATTCAAGGCGTCATTGATCGCAAGGGCAAAATTGAAATTCTCCAACTTTCCGGAGGCGAGCCGACGTTGCATCCGCAATTTTTTGAACTGCTTCGCTGGCTGCACGCGAATCCCGGCATTGATTACGTTTTGCTGAACACCAACGGCGTCCGCCTTGCGCACGACGAAGAATTTTCCAACGAACTCGCCAAAACTTTTCGTTACGGAAAATTTCAACTGTATCTGCAATTCGATGGCCCGCAGGAAGCCGGACAAAAATTTCTGCGCGGTGCGGATTTGCGGGCGACGCGTGAGCGCTGCCTCGCGCGCTGCGCGGAAATGAAATTGCCCGTCACGCTCGCGATGACCGTGACGCCGGAAAATTTGCCGAACTTGTGGGACGCGGTTGAATTCGGCCTGAAATTTCCCAACGTGCGCGGTCTTTCTTTTCAACCCATTTTCGGCAGCGGACGGATTCCGGCCAAAGAACGTGCTGCCCTTGCCGGCAGTTCTAATTTTTCCCCCGCTGAAAATATGAATGAAACTTCCGGCAAGATGCCGGCAGCACGCTTGAACACGGCGGATATAATTTTGGCCGCCGTCGCGCAATCGTCGGGAAAATTAAAATTCGAAGATTTTACGCCGTTGCCGTGCGGCGATCCCAATTGCGCGACGATCGGTTACTTGCTCAAAGTCGGCGGCCAAATCCGTTCCGTCAGCGATTTCATTGACTTCAAAAACGTGCAGGATTTTCTCGGCACGAAAGTCCGTTACAAACTCGAAGACCTGATGAAATGCGGCTGCGAATCCGAACCGCTCGGCGAACT
>JAMFSG010000344.1 GCA_026225155.1 Verrucomicrobiota bacterium | reverse complement strand
GGCGGCCGGTTGCGCCGCGCTGTCGGGCGAACTGGAAAAACTGAATTCATCTTCCGGCCGCAATTTTTTGTAGTTATGCAAACCGTGGATCAAAATAAAAACTTCCGGTTTGGTTCCGGCTTCCGATTCTTCACCGCGCGATTTCAAATCTTCCGCCAAACTATTCATGGCTTCCGCCACTTCACCGCTTTTCGCGCGGATGATTTCATGCGGAATCGTTTTGACGACGCGATCCAGAAAATCACGTTCGGGCGAACCGGGCGCAGTGCTGTCGAGCAAAACAAATTTCGCCGCGCCGACGGGATATTGCGCCGCAAGCGAAACCAGCGCGACCGCCAGAATTGAAAGCGCGGCTTCGTCGTTTTGGCCGACAACGAGCAAATTGCTTCCGCTCTGACGTTGAAAGCGCGCTTCGGTCGGGCCTTTGATGGAATTCGGCGCGCCAAGCCAGATCGCAGCGGATGCGGAAATTTCTTGCTTCGGCGATTTTAACAATGCGTTCAGCAAATAGTTTTCATGCACATCGGCCGGCGCGCTGCCTTCAAAAATAAACGGTCCGGGATATTTTTCGATCGGTTGACCGGCGCGCTCGCGGATAGATTGCAGATAATCATCACGCACCGTATCGGCGAGCCAGACAGCTTGAAACGGCGAATTGCCTTCGATCGAACCGGCGGTGTCGTTGTAAATGCCTTCGCCCGGACGCGACAGCAAACGCGGCGCGGGATTATCCTGATCCATGATCAGATACGCGTCGGCCTCGTTACATTGCAGCGCGATGCGGATGACCATTTGCCCGATCGTCGCGCGCGCCAAAGTGTAAGCGCCACCAAGCGTTTGCGAGCCGAGCAAAACGTGAATGCCAAACGCGCGGCCTTGCCGGACGATGCGATCGAGCAACACCGCTGCGCCTTGTGAAATACGATCTTCCTCGGTAAAAAATTCCTGGAACTCGTCAATCATCAACAGCGAACGCGGCATCGCTTCCGTGCCGCCCGCGCGTTTGTAACCGGCGACATCCTGCGCGCCGAGTTTGCGAAAAAGATCGCCGCGCCGCGCCAATTCTTCGTCCACGCGTTGCAGCACGCTTAAGCCAAATTCGCGATCGCTTTCGATCGCGACAACACGCGCGTGCGGCAATTTCCGGTTCGCGTAACATTTAAACTCGACGCCTTTTTTGAAATCCACGAGATAAAATTCCACCTGTTCCGGACTGCACCAGAGCGCGAGATTCGTGATGATGACGTGAAACAAAGTGGATTTGCCGGAACCGGTCTTGCCCGCGATGAGCGCGTGCTGGCGCGTGTCTTTGCCGATGGCGAGATATTGCAATTTCGTCGCGCCAGAACGTCCGATCGGCACGCGCAATTCGCTCGTCGTGACTTCGGACCAGATTTCGGTTTCGGCGGGCGCGATCTGTGAAAACGGAACTTCCACGCGGTTCGCATCCTTGCTGCGCTCGCCGACGTGATGCAAAAATTCCGTCGCCAATTCCGCCGCCGGCGGCGCATCCAAAACGAGTTGCGCGCCGGGATTTTTCCAGTTCGCCAGATTAAAACCGAGTTCGCTGCGCGTCAACCGGATGCTATTTTTGCGCAATTCATCCGGCACAAAATCCGACGGCGGCTGGTTGCGCTGATCCCAATGGATCAAAGTATAAACGCCGCAACGCGCGCCACTCGCGGCGATGTTGCGCAAACGTTTTGCCGCCGTGTCGCTGAAATTCACCGGAAACGACGCGATGACGAGGATGTGATATTTTTCCGCGATCGTGCCCGCCTGCGCATTGTATTCCGCAATCGTCGCGTATTCATTGCGCAGATACATCTGGATGACTTTTTCCATGTGCTCGCTCAACTCTGCGAGTTTTTCCTCGAACTGACCCGACTGCGTCCAGATGCGGCTGTTGATGTTCGCGTCTTCG
>JAMFSG010000343.1 GCA_026225155.1 Verrucomicrobiota bacterium | reverse complement strand
GACGCCGTCGGTGCTTGTTGATCAAAAATTTAACAAGAACCCACGGCTGGAAACGGCTGTGGGTTTTTTGTTACCCTGGCCGCAGCCAAAACAAAAACCAAAAAACGGATGAATGGATTTTTAGATAAGTGGATGGTTGGATGATTGGAAAAACGCCCCGCGCGTCAATCCATTCATCCAGTAATCCACAAATCCATCAATCCGATAGTCCAAAATGCAAATGAGCAAGACAACTGGAACTGCAAAATTGAAACCTGCGAAACCCGCCGCCAAACCGCGCGCTGAAGTCGGCCCCGCGATGTTCGGGCGCGACATTTTTGTCCAAGCCCTCGAACGCGAAGGCGTCGAAGTCATTTTTGCGTATCCCGGCGGCGCGAGCATGGAAATCCATCAGGCGCTCACGAAATCTAAAATCCGCACCATTCTTCCGCGCCACGAACAAGGCGGTTCATTTGCCGCTGAAGGTTACGCGCGCGTGACCGGCAAAGCGGGCGTTTGCATGGGCACGAGCGGACCGGGTTCGACGAATCTCGTCACCGCGATCGCCGACGCTTACATGGATTCTTGCCCGCTCATCGCGATCACCGGCCAAGTGTCGCAAGCGATGATCGGTCGCGGCGCGTTTCAGGAAACCGACATGATCGGCGTCACGTTGCCGATCGTGAAACATTCTTATTTGGTCACGAACATCAACGACATTCCGCGCATTGTGAAGGAAGCATTTTACATCGCGCAATCCGGTCGTCCCGGCCCGGTCGTGATTGATTTTCCGAAAGACGTGCAACAAGCCAAAACGCAGCCGGTCTGGCCGAAGCTCGACGAAATCAAAAAAGGTTTGCGCGGTTACAACCAACCTGATTTGAAAGCGGATGATCTCGCGTTGAACGAAATCATGGGTTTGATCGAAAAAGCCGAACGCCCCGTTTTGTATTGTGGCGGTGGCATCATCACGAGCGGCGCGGCGGCGGAATTGAAAAAATTCGCCGAAGCGACGAACATTCCCGTGACGACCACGCTCATGGGCTTGGGCGGTTTTCCCGAAGAACATCCGCTCTCGTTGCGCTGGCTCGGCATGCACGGTTCCGCCGTGGCGAACTGGGCGGTCAACGGCGAATACGAACTTCGCAAATCATTCACTGACCCGCAGGTGAAATTGAAGAACGGTGCGGATTTGTTGCTCGCGTTCGGCGTGCGTTTCGACGACCGCGTGACCGGCAAGTTTGAAGAATTCTGCAAGTCCGGCACGATCGTCCACGTGGACATTGACGCATCGGAATTGAATAAAAACCGCAAGGCGCATTTGCCCGTCATTGGCGACATCAAAGACGCGTTGACACGTTTGAACAAGATGATCGCGAAACGGCCGTTGAATAAAAAACATACGTCGTGGCTCGCGCAGATTGACGAATGGAAGAAGAAAGCGCCGTTCGCTTATCACATCACGCCGGAGATCGCGAACAGCGATCACATGGTTGACCACATGCAAGGCAAGGAAAACGAAGTCATCTTGCAACAGATGGTAATCGAAGAACTTTACGATCTCACGAAAGGTGACGCGTATATCACCACCGGCGTCGGCCAGCATCAGATGTGGGCGGCGCAATGGTATAAATATAAATTCCCACGCCAATTCGTCAGCAGCCTTGGCCTCGGCTCGATGGGCTACGGCTTTCCCGCCGCACTCGGCGTGAAAGTCGCGTTCCCCGACAAGCAAGTCATTGACATTGACGGCGACGGTTCGTTCTTGATGAATGTTCAAGAACTCGCGACCGCGCACGTCGAAAAAATTGCGGCGAAAGCGATCATCTTGAATAACCAGCACCTCGGCATGGTGGTGCAATGGGAAGATAATTTCTACGCCGGCAACCGCGGCCATACTTATCTCGGCGATCCGAAAGACCGGGCCGACATTTATCCGAATTACGTCGCCGTGTGCAATTCCTTCGGCGTGAAATGCGAACGCGTGATGTTCAAAAAAGATCTCCGCGCCGCGATCCAGCGGATGCTAGATGCGAATGAACCGTATGTGCTCGACGTCGTGGTGCCTTACAGCACGCACGTGATTCCGTTCATCCCCGCCGGCAAAACCGTCGCGGACATGATCTGGAAACCGTGAGCTAAAAATCAAATAGTTGAAGTTCAAACTTCAGCTTGCCACGCGCCATTCAACCGAATGGCGCGTTTGGTTTTTGCGAACAGGCTTTCAACTCTGATGTGGTAGGGATGGCGCGCTGCGCCGTCCGCGCCGGTTTGCGGCGCAACGAACGGACAAGACGTTCACAGCAAACACGTTCGTCCGATTCCGCCGCCTGACGCTGCGTTCGGCGGCGGGGACATCGCAGCGCGATGTCCCTACCTTGGGAATTGCGGACGCTGGCCGTCGCCGAAATAAACGTAAGGCCAGTCTTCTGATTTTGAAACCAACTGCTTGCGGACGGGATTTTGCAAAATGTAATTGGCTTTCTCCTGCCGGCTTTCATCGTGCCGCAACCGGTGTTCAAAGAAATCCCGTTGCCAAACAATGCCGATTTCTTTCGCCGTCCATTCTTTCCATTTGCTGACCACTGATTTTAACGGTTTGCCTGACGGCGGAAATGAAAACAACGCATGTAAATGATCGGGCATGAGCAAAAATAAATGCGGCCACCATAAAAACTTTTCCTGCCGGTGCCGCACCGTTTCAAACAACTGATGTGAAATATCGGGCAAAGCCAGTTGGCTCCGTCCGCGAATTTCGCAATTGATGCTGATGAAATAAATTTCCCTTTGCGGATCAACCCACAACGGAATTTTATGTGGGAGCGATTTGCGTCTGGGAACTTCCATGCCGGCACAATAAGGCAAGCAGCTCGAATTTCGCAAGTGCATGGTAGGGACATCGCGCTGCGATGTCCGCGCCGGGTCGCGGCGCAACGAACGGGCAAGACGTTCACGCAACACGTTTGCCCGATTCCGTCGCCTGGCGCTGCGCTCGGCGACGGGGACAGCGCAGCGCGCTGTCCCTACCGCAACAATCCCGCCGCCGATTCGATCCAATCATTTCCAGGTCGCGCGTAAGGCCGGAAAGTTTCAAGATAGCCTTCGCGGTCGTTGTAAAATAATGCGCGATGCAATCCGAGCGTTGCGGCGTCGGGCGCGTCAATCAACGTCGCGGAATCGCTCGCACTCATCTGGAACAACACGCGCATCTCGAATTCGCTCAAAGTTTTGCGCCCGAGAAAACGGTTCACGTTGTTGCCGCTGTCGCACGTCGCGATG
>JAMFSG010000342.1 GCA_026225155.1 Verrucomicrobiota bacterium | reverse complement strand
CTTCGCCGATTCGGCGGCGCTGGCATCTACGGTCTCTAAAATTTTTCGCGGATTCCATGACGTTGAAAATTTAAGCCCCCGCACTTCAAAACTTGCCACTCGGCGTCTCGGCTCTCGTCGGACATTAAATCAGCCATCGCGAAAAACCCGGAACCAACGGAAAAATGGAAATTAATTCTGCCGCCATTTTCACGGCCAGTTTTTTTATAAACAACCATTTTGCTTCAACATGAAAAATTCAAAATAGAGGAGCGTGATGCGGGCGGTGGATCTTCTCCACCGTCCGCGTTGCACAAATAACAATTCTTTAATTATGAAAAATCAAATCAATGCCAAGTCAGGTCAAAGCAGCAATCAAGTCGGGCAACGTCCCGCCGGATTGCGTCCGCACGCGGCCAAATCCATCGAGCATCGCTACGAGCGGCGCAAAATCCGCGAGCAATTGCGACGATTGGATTGGGCGCTTTCCGGCGAAGATGAAGTTTACGCCTGATATTTAACTTTAATTCTATAACAGCTATTCGGTAGCGACTTGTTCATGCGGAAAATGCTCCGCAAGAAATGAATTGTTTGAAGTCCAAAAGAAAAGTCGGCAACTAAAAATCAGCAGTCAGAAGATTAATACTACTCAAGTAATTTGACGAAAACCAAAACTATGTCCAAAAACGTATCTCGCATCGCCGTCTTCGGCTTCACAACTTTGGCTGCGATCTCCAGTCATGCCACTGATGGTTACTTTGATTACGGTTACGGCGTTAAAGCCAAAGGCATCGGCGGAGCCGGCGTGGCTTTTCCGCAAGACAGCCTAGCACCGGCTTCCAACCCGGCAGGTGCGGCGTTTATCACTAACCGCCTGGACGCCGGGCTGACTTATTTCCGGCCTGACCGTTCCTCATCGCTTGGCGGCGAGCAGTTTAATGGGAATGGGATTCAAAATTTTTATGTTCCTGAAATCGGCTTCAAACATTCGCTTTCTGAGAATTTTGATTTTGCCTTTGACCTTTACGGAAATGGCGGGATGAATACGGATTACAACAAACCTATCTTTGGTTCCTCGAACGCCGGGGTTGACCTTGAACAGGTTTTTATCGCGCCCACAATAACTTACAAAATAACCGAAAACCATGCCATCGGCATTGAACCCATTTTTGCCGGACAGCGTTTCAAGGCGCATGGCTTGGAGGGTTTTGGCATTGCGGATCGCGGCTATGATTATTCTTATGGCGGCGGTGTTCGCATTGGTTACACCGGCAAGCTGACGGATTGGTTGACGGTCGGGTTGACTTATCAAAGTCCGATTTTCACCACGCGTTTCAAGGATTACGCCAACCTATTTGCCGAACAGGGTTCCTTTGACATTCCGCAAAATTTTGCCGTGGGCATCGCGGTCAAACCTGTCAAGCAAGTTACAATTGCGCTGGATGTCGAACGCATTCTTTATAGCGAGATAAAATCCATTGGCAACCAGTTGACGCCGGAGACTTATGGAAATGGTTTGGGTTCGGATAATGGTCCTGGCTTCGGCTGGCGGGATGTTACAGCCATCAAAACTGGTATCGCCTATGATGTAACCGAGACACTGACTCTGCGTCTTGGCTATAATTACAGCACGCAGCCGATTCCTGATAACCAGACTTACTTCAATATCCTTGCGCCCGGCGTTGTTCAGCATCATGTGACTGCCGGTATAACCTGGCGATTTCTCGATAACTTTGAGTTAAGTGCGTTTTACGCCCATGCGTTTGAACAAACCGTGATCGGCAGCGGTAATTTTGGCGGGGCGAATGCCAATTTGAAAATGAGCCAGGATACTTTCGGCCTCGCCCTAGGCTGGATATTCTAACCACGAACACCAAGAAATTTTTAGCAAGGTAATTTATGTCAAATCCAACCATAACCATCGTGCCAGCCGAAGCTGCGGCCGCTGTTTCAAGCGGCCGCGGAACATTGGTGGATGTCCGCACGACGGCGGAGTTCCGTGAAGTTCACGCCGAAGGCGCGCAGCTTGTGCCGCTCGACATTCTGGATCGTCCGACAGTGGAAATCGTGCGCGGCGCCAATGCGGGGCCGGTATATCTGCTCTGCGCCTCCGGGATCCGCGCCGCCAAAGCCGCTGAAAGATTAAAGAGTGCCGGACTTGAAGAGGTTCAAGTAGTCGTCGGCGGCACGAACGCTTGGGTCATCGCCGGCCTGCCAGTGGTTCGCGGGCGCAAAACAATTTCCATCGAACGGCAGGTTCGCATTGGCGCTGGCTCGTTGGTAGTCATCGGCACGGGATTGGGCTGGTTTGTGCATCCGGCCTTTTTCATCCTAGCCGCCTTTGTTGGCGCGGGTTTGGTTTTTGCCGGCATCACTGACATTTGCGGCATGGCTACCGTATTGGCCAAAGCTCCGTGGAATCGCACCAAGATTGCCGCGCTAGCTCAATAGCCCCAAAGTTAAGATGCGTGGGCATGGATAATTCTTTATTAAAGACACTTTTTTGTCGTAATGCCTTCTTTATCCAGCCGAACCGACAAGTTTATTTCGTTGGCGTTACCCATCAGGATTTAATTTTCACTCCGCGATAGACTTTAACGGCTGAACCTTCGGCGAGAAAAGCAGACGTCGGCGGCTGGCTTAAAACGTCGCAAAATTGTTGGCCGTAAAGCCGGGCGACGTCACAGTGCAATTCCGCCGTTTCCGTTTCCCAAAAGCGCCAGCGCGGATGTTCGACGCGATATTCCAAAGTGGAACCATCGCGTTGCCGGGTGTTGCCCCAATAATGTTCCGTGATGAATTCCGGTTCCGAACCTGCGACCAACGGTTGCGCCTTGCCGCGTGTGACTAGCTTCAAAAAGTTTTCCTGTCCTTTGAAACGCCAGAAGTAAGCGGCGGATTTAATTTCGTTCTCGTCCGCAGATGATTTTTCAATCTGATGCGAAGTCGGCAGGGCGAGGTAAGGTTCGTTGTAAAGCACGCGGGCGATGAAGGCGATAGTGAAACGCGGCACGATCTCGCGGATGAAAACCACCCCGCGCCGCCAGCCGTCTTCGGCGCGATGGCGGACGTAAAAGCGCAGGTTGATCTCTTCAAAATTATGGTGAAAGGGAAAATGAATTCCGCGCACGCGCGTTTTCTGGAAAAGAAAACTAACGACGCTGACAAAGGTTTGGCCGTTCCAAAAATCCAACTCCGTTCCGGCAGGGACAAACGGCGCGAGGATTTTTGGATCAATCGAATAATTCACCATCGCCAGATGACGCCATTCGGCGGTCAAAAAAACGGACGGCGAATTCTGCTTCATTCAAACGCGGCCCAATTCCTGCCACAGATACGCGCTCATCAACTGGCCTTTTTCAAAACAGTCGAGGCTGAATTTTTCATTGGGCGAATGCGCGTTGTCGTCCGGCAAGCCAAGGCCGAGCAACAACGAATCCGCACCGAGAATTTTTTTGAACTGGTTCACGATGGGAATTGAACCACCTTCGCGCGTGAGAATCGGTTTGTGGCCAAAGGCTTTTTCCAGCGCGCGCAACGCGGCTTGCGCGGGCGCGCCGGTCGGCGGAACGAAATACGCTTCCGCACCGTGGCCGATCTCGATGTCCATCCGCACGGTCGGCGGACAGATTTTTTTGAGGTGCGCGAGCACGGCCTTGCGGATCTGTTCGGGATCTTGATTCGGCACGAGACGACAGGTGATCTTGGCGCGCGCCCACGACGGGATGATGGTCTTGCTGCCTTCGCCTTGATAACCGCTGGTGAGACCGTTGATCTCAAATGTCGGTCGCGCGCTGCGTTGTTCGCTCGAAGTGAAACCGCGTTCGCCGAAAAGTTTTTTCACGCCGATCAATTTTTGCAACGTCGCATCGCTGCCGGGCAGGCGCGCATATTCTTTACGCTCGTAAGCGGACAACGGCAGCACGCCGTTGTAAAATCCGGGAATGGTGATGCGTCCGTTTTTATCGCGCAATTGGCCGAGCAACTGGCTCAAGGCCATCGCCGGATTATCCACCGCGCCGCCGAAACCGCCGGAATGCAAGTCGCAATCGGGTCCGTGCAAGGTGATTTCCAACGCAATGATGCCGCGCAACGAATAACCGAGCGCGGGATGTTTCGGGCTGGGCATGCCGGTGTCGGAAATGACGACGGCGGCGCAATCCAGTTCCTTGCGATTTTTTTTGAGAAAGCCGGAAAGGCATTCGCTGCCGACTTCTTCTTCGCCTTCGATCACGAATGTCAGATCGCAGGGCAGGGGCGTGTTCGTTTTCAGATACGCTTCAACGGCTTTTAAGTGCGCGAAGTTCTGGCCTTTGTTGTCCGTGCTGCCACGCGCAAAAATATTGCGGCCAATAATCTTCGGCTCGAACGGCGGCGATTTCCACAAATCAAGCGGCTCCGGCGGCTGCACATCGTAATGGCCATAAACCATGTAGTGCGGCTGGCGGGAATTTTTTGCGCGCGGGGTTTTGGCGACGACGATCGGATGGCCTTTCGTCAGGTAAATATTCGCTTCGAGACCGATCTGACGGCAGTGATTGACGAGCCAATCCGCGCACGCTTGCAGATCGGTTTTATGTTGCGGCTGCGCGGAGACGCTGGGAAAGCGCAGGTATTCGCAGAACTCCGCGAGGAAACGGTTTTGGTTTTGTTTCAGATAATCAAGCACACCTTGCATGGCGGTGAGATTAAATGAATTTCCGTTTTTGACAATTATTACTGCGCCGGAATCATGCCGCTTTTGCGCGCATAATTAAACAGGCCGCCGGCGTCCACGACGGGGCGAACATCGCCAAGCGGTTTGAAATGAAACACTTTGCCAGTGGCTTGAACCGTGACGGTCGCGGCATCGAGATCAACGGTGACGACGTCGCCGGTTTTCAAAGTGTCGCAAAGGCGTTCGGTGATTTCGCACGGATAGAGTTCGCCGGTCGCGACGGAGTTGCGGAAGAAAATGCGCGCAAAACTTTCGGCGAGAATGATCCGGCCTTTGGCGGAACCGAGCGCGATGGGCGCGTGTTCGCGCGAGCTGCCGCAGCCGAAATTTTTCCCGGCAACGACGATGGGATAATCGCTGTCGAGCTGGCCTTCCTTGACGTAGCGGATGGGATAAAGCGATTCCGGCAAACCGGCGAGCGCGTAGCTGCCGAGTTTTTCGTATTCCTCGGGGATCGTCGGGACGAGATTCAAAAACTGCGCGGAGATGATTTGATCAGTATCAATGTTGTCGCGCACGACATAAACGGGGCCGGTAAAAACGGTTTGCATATTTAGCAATGTGCCGCGAGCGGATGAAATTTTCAATCAGATTTCAATTGTCAGTGGCACGCGCGTCTCGCCGCGCTGCGACGCGGCGTCGGTGCCGTGGTGCGGTCAAAACTGGGAGCGCCGGCATCCTGCCGGCGAGTTAATGATTTTGAAACCCGCCGGCTGGAAGCCGGCGCTCCATGCCAAGGTTCGCGCGATATTTATTCAAACATCAATGGCCGGTTTGTCCGGCGGCAACGTCGGCGGCGAAGAATTGATGCGTTGTTCCCGTTTGCGCAAGGCGATGACGGCGATGGTGCAAGCCGTCCACGTTGGTAAATCATCCAGCACGGGAATCAGTTCCACGACAAATGTCGGCAGCAGCAAAATGTGAAAACCGATCAGCCAACTGATGACGATCATCGCCACGAAATCAATCGCCTGGTCGCCAAAAGCCCAGCCAAGCGGGCCGAGACATAATTGCAATCCGTCCGCGAAGATCGCGATGGCCAGCGCCGCAATCATTCGCGCCCGCGTCAATTTTGGCGCGCGCACGATTCGGTTTAGCGATTCCGGCAATTTCATGATTCGCAACTTAAATCATCAAAGCCAAATCTGCACGGTCAGTTTGAAGAAAAATGGTGGGGCGAGCGTCCCCGCGAGCCGGGACAATCAAAATCCCAGCAACGTTCGGCTCGCGAGAACGCTCGCCCCACCAGCCCACCATTACGTGGACAGTTTTGTTTCACATGAGCTTGAATCTTGCCGTCAGCCTTTTCATTTCTATAATTGCCGCGTGCTCGACATCAAATTGATCCGCGAAAAAACTGATTTCGTCCGCGCCCGCCTCGCCACGCGCGGGGCAGGGGACGAAAAACTGATTGATGGAATTCTGCAAGCCGATGAACAACGTCGGAAATCTCTCGCTGAAGTTGAAACTTTGAAATCCCAACGCAACCGCGTTTCGAAAGAAATCGGCGCGTTGATGGGGCAGAAAAAAATCGCCGAAGCCGAAGCCAAAAAAACCGAGACGCGCGAACTCGGCGACAAGATTGCCGAACTCGAAAAACTCGTCGCCAAAGCCGATGCCAACCGCGATGAATTAATGTTGCGTTTGCCGAATTTGCCGAACGAAGCCGTTCCGCTCGGCAAAACAGCGGAAGACAATCCCGAAGTGCGTGTTCATGGTGCGAAGCAAAATTTTGACTTCAAGCCAAAATCGCACATTGAACTTTGCGAATCTTTGAAGCTGGTTGATTTCGCGCGTGGCGCAAAAATTTCCGGCAGTGGTTTTTTACTTTATACAAATTGGGGTGCACGACTCGAACGCGCATTGATTCAATTTCTTTTGGATTTACACATTCACGAGCATGGCTATACGGAAGTTTCGCCGCCCTTCATGGTGAATGAGAGTTGCATGTTTGGCGTCGGCCAATTTCCAAAATCGCTCGACCAAGCTTACGCGGTGCGTGAAGGCTTGGATGACAGCACGCTCGGAAGATTGTATTTGGTGCCGACCGCAGAATCGCCGGTAGCGAATATTCATCGCGAAGAAATTCTGACGGAAAAACAAATCCCGACTTTTTATTGCGCTTACAGTCCATGCTTCCGCGCGGAAGCAGGCGCGGCTGGCGTCGGCACGCGCGGCATGATCCGCGTGCATCAATTTGATAAAGTTGAGTTGATTAAAATCGTGAAACCGGAAAACAGTTACGAAGAATTGGAAAAGCTCGTCGGCAATGCGGAAAAAGTTTTGCAACTGCTCGGCTTGCATTATCGCACCATCATGCTTTGCACGGGCGACATGGGTTTCACGAGCGCGAAAACTTATGACATCGAAGTCTGGGCACCAGGGCAGGGCAGCTACCTCGAAGTTTCGAGCTGCTCGAACTGCGAAGATTTTCAATCGCGCCGGATGAACCTGCGTTTCAAAACCGAATCGGGCGAAAATAAATTTCCGCACATTCTCAATGGCAGCGGCACGGCGCTCGCGCGCTTGTTTGTCGCGGTGATCGAAACGCATCAGCAAGCCGACGGCAGCGTGAAAATTCCTGAACCGTTGCAACCGTATTTGAAGACGGACGTGATTCGCTGAATTGTTAAATTGTTAAATCGGCAGCCGATTCACGTTTCACGATTCAACCATTTAACGATATGAAAATCTTGCTCGCCAGCAGCGAAGTGCATCCGTTCTCCAAGACCGGCGGCTTGGCGGACATG
>JAMFSG010000031.1 GCA_026225155.1 Verrucomicrobiota bacterium | reverse complement strand
AGCCACGAACAGCCGATTTGCGGATTTTTCTGGCCGACTGCACCCAATTGTTTGCGCGAACAAATTGGCGGCCAAAACGGGATGTCGCACAAATCGTCTCTGATGTTTTTGAATGGGTGCAAAAAAATGAAACGGCTTTGAGCACCTTGATATAAAATTGTCATATCGCACCCAGTTTTTGCGGCGGGAATTCAGATGCTGTCACTCTTAAAATCCCCGGCAACCATCCGCTGCAAGACGATTTTTTCGAACGCCTTCCGGCCACCCGCTGTCTTGACACTCATGTCAGGCGCAACCAAGATTGTCGTTTGAGGCCTGTCCTTTAGCTGTTACGGACCGATATAAATCATGAACAAACAAAGCAAAAATTCCGCCACCCATAACGGATACCTATGGGGAACCGCGCTACTCGTCACGGTTTTGGCCGCAATTTTTTGGCGCAGCTTCCTGCCGGATTATATCCACTTTTCCAACGATGGTCCGCTAGGTCAGGAAAATTGGGACTGGCTAAAGCAGCCCTCCGCCTTGTTTGGCATGTGGGACGATGCCAATGATGTTGGTTTCAGCGCTGGCGCCGCGTCGCCCAGCATTACCGCGATGCTGCCTTATTTTTTAGGTCCGGTCGGCTATGCAAAATTTCTGGCACCCATTGCCCTGTTGATCGTGGGACTTGGTGCCTTGATGTTTTTCCGGCAATTAAAATTCTCCCTGGCAGCAACCTTCATCGGCGCACTGGCGGCAGTATTGAATTCCACTTTTTTTGAAGATGCCTGTTGGGGCACAGCTTCGCATCAAATTGCTCTCGGCATGGATTTTTTTGCGTTGGCGCTCATTTTAGCCAATGACAACGAGACGCGGGTGCAGGTGCGTTGGACGCGCGTGGCGCTGGCCGGATTATGCGTCGGCATCAATGTAATCGAAGCCGCCGATGTTGGTGCGCTTTACAGCTTGTTTATCGCGGCGTTTATTTTTTACAAAACTCTCGTTGACGAGGGCGGAAACTTTGCGATGAAAACGGCGCGCGGCGTCGGACGGGTCGCCGTCGTGGCGATTTTCGCCGGATTCATCGCCATTCAAACCATCACGGCATTGGTCGGCTCCCAAATCCAAGGCATCGCCGGAACCGGTCAAGATACCGAAACCAAAGCTGCAAACTGGGACAAAGCCACGCAATGGAGCCTGCCTAAAATCGAAACGTTCAATCTATTTATCCCCGGCATATTTGGCTACAAGATGGATACGCCGAACAACATGATGCCCGCTTTTCAGGATGCGTATCGCAATGGCGCCTACTGGGGTGGCATTGGCCGCGATCCGGCCAACGACCGTTTTTTTGACGGCGGCGGGCAAGGCAATCCGCCTTCCAGTTGGATGCGTTTCACCGGCGGCACCAATTATTGCGGCATTCTGGTCGCGCTCATCGCCGCATGGACCATCGCGCAATCTTTCCGCCGGCAAAATTCGCCATTCTCCCCCAACCAGAAAAAATTCATCTGGTTTTGGACGGTCGTTCTGGCAGTCTCACTGCCGATAGCGTGGGGACGTTTCGCCCCGTTGTTTTATGGGACACTTTACCACCTGCCCTATTTCTCCACCATCCGCAACCCGTGCAAGTTCCTGTTCTTTTTTTCCTGGGCGATGGTGATTTTATTTGCCTATGGCATCAATGCCTTAACCCGTCTAGCTAATCTTGCGCCGGCAAAAAATTCCGGCCTGACAACGCAACTGCAAGGCTGGTGGAAAAAAGCCGCCGGATTCGATCGCAAATTGATTTTCGTCTGCGCGGGAATTTTTGCCGCCAGCGTGCTCGGCTGGCTCATCTATGCTTCGCAAAAAGCTTCGCTCGTCAAATACATCCAAAAGGTCGGTTTTCCCGATGAGGATTTAGCCGGGCAACTCGCCGCGTTCAGTATCACCCAAGTTGGCTGGTTTCTGGTCTTGTTTGCGATTGCCATTATTTTAGTCACCCTTTTTCTGGCCGGATATTTTACCGGCGCGCGCGCAAAAATCGGCGCGTGGTTGCTCGGTGCCTTTCTGGTTTTCGATTTGGTCCGCGCGGATCTGCCTTACGTCATCCACTGGGATTACAAACAAAAATACGAAGTCGGCTCGCTCAATCCCATCGAGGATTTTCTGCGGGACAAACCTTACGAACATCGCGTCGCCAAATTGCCGTTCGATGCCCAGTCGCAATTGCGCCTCGACGACAATTACTTTGGCGGGCGCGGCGGCATTTACAGCATCGAATGGTCGCAGCAACATTTTCCGTATTACAACATCCAGTCGCTCGACATCATTCAACTGCCGCGCGTGCCGGAAGACATCATGGCTTATTGGCAGACATTTGTTCCGCAATCTGTCGCCGAATATCCGGTGATTGCGCGTCATTGGCAACTTACAAACACGCGTTATTTGCTCGGTGCCGCCGGATTTTTGAACGTGCTGAATACGCAGCTTGACCCCGGCAAAGAACGTTTCCGCATCGCCCAGCGTTTCGACATCGTCGCCAAACCCGGCATACAGCCGACCAGCCTGGAAGAACTCACCGCCACACCCAGCGCGGACGGCGATCTCGCGCTGTTTGATTTCACCGGTGCATTGCCCCGCGCCAAACTTTATTCCAACTGGCAGGTCAACACCAACGATCAGGCCAATCTGAAAACGCTCGCCGATTTGAATTTTGATCCGGTGAAAACCGTTTTGATCTCCACGCCGGAAAACGATTTGCCCGTTGTGGCAACAAATGAAAATTCCGGCTCGGTGGAATATAAAAGTTACGCGTCAAAGGACATCGTGTTTGACGCGAAAGCCGTGGCTCCTTCCGTTTTGTTGCTCAATGACAAATATGATCCGCATTGGAAAGTCACCGTGGACGGTAAGCCGGCGCAATTACTGCGCTGCAATTTTCTCATGCGCGGCGTTTATCTCCAACCCGGCGATCACACTGTGGAATTCCATTTCAGCCTGCCGAGCGGCCCGTTGTATGTTACGTTCGCCGGCATCATCGTTGGCCTCGTGTTGTGTGGCTTGCTGTTTTTTTGGACGCGCCGCCAGCAGGCCGTTTGATTTATTTGCCAACATAAATCCAGCCGGGAAATCCAGCCTTGAACACCAAACCAAAAATCCGCGTGGCTTACTACGCCGCGACGCTGCTGGAGATCGGCGGCGGGCTGGAAAAATATTTCATCGAGACCGCGCGCGACCTTTCGGAACTGGAAAACGTGCAGGTGGACATTTTCACGATGGACGATGCGTTCAACCTGAAATACGGCAAGCTGCATAATTTATATTTCGCCAAAAAATTCGACCCCAAATTGCTGTATCGCGAATCGTTTGAATCCATCAAGGCGAAACTCGGCAAAGCGAATTATTTCAAATGCCGCACGTTCGGCGAACTCGTCCGGCGTTTTCAAGATTACGACGTGGTTTATTCGCGAAATGACATCACCGAGCCGTTCTTTTTCAAGTTCGTGATGGGCTATCGCAAAGTGCCACCGATCATTTTTGGCTGCCATATTCCGCACGTTTATCCAATCGCGGAAAAACTGCACGCGAAACTACACAACCTGCTTTTCACATCATTTTTTTATAATTGGCTGGCCAGCGGCGTCACCGGCTACCATGT
>JAMFSG010000341.1 GCA_026225155.1 Verrucomicrobiota bacterium | reverse complement strand
TCAGCCAGGAAGAATTGGACGACGCAATTCAGGCAAATCTTGGAGCGCAGGCGCAAATCAAGGCGGATGAAGCGTTGATTGAAACTGCGCAATTAAATCTTGGTTTCACGCGCGTCACGTCGCCGATTGACGGTTTGGCGGGTTTGGCGCAGGCGCAGATTGGTGATTTGGTCGGACAATCCGGCAACGTGCTGACGACGGTTTCGACAATCAATCCGATCAAAGTTTATTTTCAAGTCAGCGAACAATCATATCTGACTTTTTGGCGGCGTTTCATCGAATCGCAAGACGATCAGGAAAATGTTCCGCTGCAATTGATTTTTTCGGACGGCTCGGTTTATCCGCAGAAAGGAAGATTTTTCTTCGCCGACCGCCAAGTCAATCCCAATACCGGCACATTGCAGATCGTCGGCGTTTTTTCAAATGCGGATTTTGTTTTGCGGCCCGGCCAATATGGTCGCGTTCGTGCGCAGACGCAGATCAAGACGAATGCGTTGATCGTTCCGCAACGCGCGGTCGCTGAACTTCAAGGCTCGTATCAGATCGCAATCTTGACCACGACGAACACGGTGCACGTCCAAAATGTCACCGTCGGCGAACAAGTTGGTTCGGATTGGATCATTGAAAGCGGACTCAAAGCGGGCGACCGCGTCGTGGTTGAAGGCACGCAAAAGGTGAAAGAAGGTGCGGCGGTAAATCCAAAACAATTCGGCGCATCAACGAATCAAACCGACCAAGTCGGAACGCAGACGAATTCTTCCGCGTCAACGAACGATTCAAAATGAAAATGATTTTCCCGGCGCGTCCGTAATTTTTTTTTCATGTATAGATTTTTCATCAACCGCCCGATCGTTGCGATGGTCATCGCCATTTTGATGGTGATCATCGGCGCGGTTTCCATGTTGAGCCTGCCGGTCGCGCAATTTCCCAATATCGTTCCGCCGGAAATTCGTATTCAAACCACGTTCCTCGGCGGTGACGCGCAGACGCTCGCGCAATCCGTCGCGACGCCGATTGAAGAACAGATGAGCGGCGTGGACAACATGAATTACATGTATTCCGTCAGCGCGAATAATGGCGCGATGCGCATGGGCGTGAATTTCGACGTCAAAACCGATCCGAACATTGATCAAGTGCTCGCGCAGCTTCGCGAGAATCAGGCCGCGTCGCAATTGCCGACATCCGTTCAACAATACGGCGTCACGCTTTTGAAATCGCCGTCGAGCCCGATGATGTTGATCGGCATCACGTCGCCGAACGGCACGCACGACGCGACGTTTCTTGCCAATTACGCCTACATCAATCTCGTTGACCAGATCACGCAATTGAAGGGAATTTCCAACATCAACGTTTTTGGCGCCGGCCAATACGCGATGCGTTTTTGGGTCAAGCCCGATCAACTCGCGAAATTGAATCTCACGGTCAACGATATCATCACCGCCATCAACGCACAGAACACGCCGAATCCCGCTGGTTTGGTCGGCGGTCCGCCGACGCCGCACGGACAGGAATTTACTTACGCGATCACCGCGCAAGGCCGACTCGTCACGGAAAAACAATTTGGTGACATCATCATCCGTGAAAATGCGGACGGCTCGATCGTGCGCTTGAAAGACGTCGCGCGCGTCCAGCTTGGCGCGCAACTTTACAACATCGTCGGCAAGTTGAATGGCAAACCGTCCGCGATTTTGGCGATTTATCAATTGCCCGACTCCAACGCGCTCGACGATGAAAAAGCCGTGCTGAAATTAATGGCGAAACTCAAGCAAAGTTTTCCCGCCGATTTGGATTACGTCGTCTCGCTCGACACTACGCTCGCTGTTTCCGAAGGCATGCACGACATCATGCGCACGCTCGTCATTGCGTTGGTGCTGGTCATTTTTGTCGTCTTTATTTTTCTGCAAGGCTGGCGTGCATCACTTATTCCCTTGCTCGCCGTGCCGGTCGCGCTCATCGGCACATTCGCATTTTTTCCGATCTTCGGATTTTCGCTGAATACACTTTCGCTTTTAGGTTTGGTGCTGGCGATCGGGCTGGTCGTTGACGACGCCATCGTGGTCGTCGAAGCCACCGAACGCCACATCGAAGATGGCATGAAACCAAAAGACGCCGCGCTCAAAGCGATGGAAGAAGTCGCCGGGCCGGTCGTTTCGCTTGCGCTCATTTTAGCGGCCGTTTTTATTCCCACGATTTTTATCGCAGGCATAACGGGGCGACTTTATCAGCAATTCGCACTAACAATTGTCATCTCAGTGATTCTGTCAGCGTTTAATGCTCTATCATTAAGCCCGGCGCTCGCGGCGTTGCTGCTGAAACCAAAAGAGAAAAATAATTCCCACAGTCCGCTCGGAAAATTTTACAACTGGTTCAACCATTGGTTTGAAAAAACGCAGAATGGTTACCTCAAAATCGCTGGTGCGCTCATCCGCAAAAGCATTTTCACCGTCATCGCGCTCGCCACAATTTTACTCGTGGCATTGTTGCTCGGCGCGCGTTTGCCGACCGCATTTTTGCCGGTGGAAGATCAAGGTTACGCGTATGTCGTCGCGCAATTGCCTTACGCTGCGTCACTTGAACGCACCGACGCCGTCTGCAAAAAAATCGAAGACATTTTGAAAAACACGCCCGGCGTAAAATATTACACGACCGTCGAAGGTTTCAGTTTGTTGAGCCAGGTGCAGGCGACTTACAACGCGTTCTTTTTCGTGACGCTCAAGCCATGGAGCGAACGGACGAAAACGTCCGAACAGATCACGGCGATCAACAAACACATCAACGCCGAACTTTCAAAATTGCCCGAGGCAACCGCGGCGGCATTTTCGCCACCGTCAATTCCTGGCGTCGGCACGTCCGGCGGTTTCACGTTCATTTTGGAAGATCGTTCCGGCAGCCAAGATCCGGCTTTTCTCACAGAAAATTTGGACAAGTTCATGGCCGCCGCGCGCAAACGTCCCGAACTCGCCGGCATTTTGACGACTTATTTGCCGAGCGTGCCGCAGGTTTTTGTGAAAGTGGATCGTGACAAAGTTTTGAAACAAGGCGTGGCGATCAGCGATGTCTACAACACGTTGCAAACTTTCATGGGCGGATATTTTGTGAATTATTTCAACCGCTTTGGCCGGCAATGGCAGGTTTATGTAGAAGCCGAAGACGAATATCGCACGCGCGCCGAAAATGTTTTGCAATTTTATGTTCGCAACAAACAAGGCCAGCCCGTGCCGCTTTCGGCGTTCACGGAAATCCAGCGGCGCACCGGGCCGGAATTCGTGATGCATTACAACGAATATAGTTGTGCGCAGATCAATGGCTCCGCCGCGCCCGGTTACAGCGACGGCCAGGCAACGAAAGCGCTCGAGGAAGTTTTCGCGCAAACGATGCCGCCGGGCATCGGACACGATTATTTCGGCATGTCTTTTCAAGAACAGCAAGCCGCGCAAGGCGTTTCGCCCGTGCTGATTTTTTCGCTTTCCGTCCTGTGCGTTTTTCTAATCCTCGCGGCGCAATTTGAAAGCTGGTCGCTGCCGATGAGTGTTTTGCTCGGCACGCCGACCGCGATTCTCGGCGCCTTTCTCGCGCTGACGCTGCGCAATTTTCAAAATAATGTTTATGTGCAGATCGGTTTGATCATGCTCATTGGTCTCGCCGCGAAAAATGCCATCCTCATCATTTCCTTCGCCAAAATCGAATATGAAAAAGGTAAAGGTATTTCCGAAGCGGCGCTTGCTGGCGCACATATCCGGTTGCGGCCAATTTTGATGACTTCGTTTGCGTTCATTCTTGGTTGCGTTCCGCTCTGGCTTGCGTCCGGTTCCGGCGGCGTTTCGCGCGAAATTCTTGGCACGGTCGTCATCGGCGGCATGTTGGGCGCGACGTTCGTGGATATTTTCATCGTGCCGGTGACTTTTACCATCGTCGAAAAAACCGTCGCGCGCATGAGCAAAAAAGCCCGTGAAGAACATAAGCCCAAACCGCCGGAGCCGAACGGATGAAAAGTTTTCTCCCGCCAAAACGTGAAGGTAAAAAGTTTTTCATTTATGAAATACTTTTTAGTTTCGCGTCTTTGTTTTTGATTTTATTTTCTGCTAGCTGCGCAGTCGGACCGGATTACAAACGTCCGCCGATTGATTCGCCGCAAACGTTTCGCGGCGAAACAGAAGCCTCCACCAACTCATTTGCCAATCTTCCGTGGTGGCAGGTTTTTCACGATGATACATTGCAAAGTTTGATCCGCACCGCGCTCACGAATAATTACGATCTGCGCAT
>JAMFSG010000030.1 GCA_026225155.1 Verrucomicrobiota bacterium | reverse complement strand
GTCGCCGAGCGTGTTGCAGCGTTTTCACAAACCCGCGCTGGTGGACGCGCAGTGGTTTGACTTTGCGAAAAATGAAGTCGTGCCGATGAAGGGCAGGGTGCGGTTGTGTCCGTATTATTTTGTGGCGGGCGAAAATGATTCGGCGCGTCCGCAACTCGGCGGCGTGCTGGCGACGATTGTTCCCGCCGATAAAAAAATCGTCCACGGCATGGGCGACGCGATCATCGCGCCGTGTTCGATTGGCGCGGCAACAGAAACTGATTTAAACGGCGACAAGGCGAAATAAATTACGCGCGCGAAATTTTGCACCACCAAAATTTTTGAACCAAATCAGACGATAACTTCCCGCAATTCTCCGTAAACTTTGAGCAATCAGCCGGATGCGGCGATTTTTGCCTTCAGGTTTAATCGGTGCATGTATTGCACCGATTCGGTCAGCGGCGAAACGCTGTTTCAATTTCCGGCAGCCAACCCGGCGCGCTCGGTCATTCTCGAAGCTTTTGCCAATCGCAAACGATTGCGCGTGCAGATGCGGCGGCGCGCGAACGATTGGATCGCCAAATTAAAACTACCCGCCGGCTGGTATTTTTATCGCTTCGAAGTGGACGGCAAAACCAAGTGGGATCGTGCCGTCGGCAAAATGAAAACCCAGGATGGTCGTCCCTGCAGCCTTGCTTTGATTCAAAACGGTTTCAAATCAGAAAAAGTAGACGCAACGATTTGATCCACAATCCACGGCCAATTTAATTTATGAAAAAAATATATTCTCGCTTCCAAAACTCACTGTTCGCCACGCTGTTATTTTCAACGTCATTTTTTGCCATGGCTGCCCGCGCGCATGACGTGTGGATTGAAGACACAACGGATCATCAACTGGTGATTCATTTTGGCGAATTTGGTGATGAACTGGAAACCTCGCCTGGCTATCTCGACAGCCTTTCGCTGCCGACCGCGTGGACAAAAAACGCCGTCACCAATCCGATTCCATTTGCAGTGACGAAACAAACCAATTCATTTTCGCTCGTGAATTCTTTCAGCACAAACATCGCCGCTGCCGAAACTGATTTTGAAGTTTTGAGCGCGACGAACAAGCCATCGCGGTTTCCGGTTTTTTACGCGCGCTGGCAACCCGCCAATGCCGGCGCGGGCACGCCGACGCTGACGTTGGATCTGGTGCCGCAGGGAAAATTGGGAGACATCCGCGTTTATTTTCGCGGCCAACCGGTTACGAATGAAACGGTGACCGCGCATGGTCCGGCGGATTTTGAAAAAGAAATCAAAACGGACGCCACCGGTTTTGTGCATTTCGATCTGGCCAAACCCGGCTTCTATCTTTTCACCTGCAATCATCATCGCGAAGACCGCTTCGGTTTTTCCCGCGGGCGCGCCTACGATTTGATCAGCCATAATGCCTCGCTGGCTTTGCGTTTGCCGGAGCCAACCAACCCCTGAGCATTTGAAATTGGGCAATGCACCGAAAATTTTTCGCAACCGGCAGAAAGCATCCGCAACGTTCCATAAATCTTCCGCAAGCCTCGGGAAGCTTTGCCGCTGGTTTGTTCGCTAAATATACAAGCGACATCGCACCGAACAAAAAAACTAAAAATGAAATTCTTGAAAACCTATTCCATCCAATCCGCTTTGGCTCTGACTTTATTTGCGCCGTGTGTCATTCACGCGCAGACGACACTGGGCGATTTTTACACGCCAGCTTATCGCGGCCAAGCCGGTTCTGAATCCGCTTTTTGGAGTGATTCATTCACAAACGCTTACGGCGGACCGAACAATGCGAACAGCCTTGCACCAGGCGGACTGGCTTTGGCAAATGCTTCGGTCACGCAAACAACACCCGGAGCTTTTATCATCGGCGGTTCGTCGGGCGATATTTATAGTTTCTCCAGCATCAATACGTTTGTCTTGGATTACTCCGTTTTGAACCCGGCCAGTTTTCCCAACGGCATTGGCGACATTGTCTTGCAAATCGAAACTGCTGGAAACGAATTGGATTATTCGTCGGTGCTGTTGAGTTATACGACGACTTCCGGCACGCAAACCGTCGGCACCGCACGCAATGAATTATACAACTCCGGGCCGGGCGGCATGGGCAGTGACGTGCTTTCGGAATGGGAATGGACTTTGCCGGCCGGCTCGGACGTGGCCAATTTTTCTATCGCGTTCAACGGCTCGGACACCAGTGTCGCCTTGGAAAAAACCATGCTCGATGTTTCCGCAGTGCCGGAACCGAGCACATTGGCGCTCGCGGGAATTGCCGGACTCGGCCTGATTTCTTTCCGTTTTTTCCGCCGCCAATTTTCGCACTAAAAAAACCATGCGCTTGAAATTTTTTTGCGTGACCGGCTGCGCCCTGCTTTGGTGGGGCGCAGTTTTCGCCCAACCATTTAACCTTCAATCCACGCCGCCCAACATCGCGCGTTGGATGTATCCTTACAACGGTTCGCCGGGCACTCGGGCGGACGCCAGCACGTTTGCGGCTTTCGGCAATATCCCGAATTTCGATACGCGTGACGGCCAATATCTGCTGGGCTGGAACACTTCAAACAGCGTGCCGATCGGACAAGGTGCGAGAAATTATCTGATCCGCCACGTGCGCGTGACTTTGACCATCAGTTCCGAAGGCAATCAATATACCTACGATAACCAGTTGCATGACTATCGCACTTACTTCCCGGCCAGCGACCCGAATTATTTGCTGAACACGAACACCAGCAGTCCGATGGAACTTTACGGCGCGGGTTTTCGCGGCGGTTACACGGCGTTGACGTTTCAACAGGCCACGACATTTTTTGCCGGCCCGAGTGGCGGCGACTTTACCAATCGCACCGCCTACGCGACTTGTTTCGATACGAACGGCGCGCTGGTGGATGTTTCGGACAATGTCGGTGATGACGGAACCAATGAAATTGCCAACGCATTTGAAGTCGCGCCGTTCGCGATCGGCTGCAATACCAATTTTACTCCGGGCCAGCTCATGCCCACCGGCAGCCAAATCACTTTCGACTTAAATCTGGATGATCCGCTGATTTACAGTTACGTCCAACAAGGTTTGAACCAAGGCAACTTGAGTTTCATGATCAGTTCGCTGGTGGCCGCCGATTACCTTTCCGGCGGCGAACCGAACTGGCCGGACTTCTACACGATTTTTGATCAGTTCATCACGCCAGCTCAATTTCCCGCGCTGGATCTGGAAGCCACGGTTGTCCGCACCAATCTCGACACCGACGCCGATGGTTTGCCGGATGACTGGGAACAATTTTATTTCGGTCAACTTGGAGTTAGCGCAACGAATAGTTTTACCGGCGACGACATCAGCAATTTTGCGAAATACATTGCCGGAACCAATCCGACAAACTCGACGGACAATTTTCGTCTGCTCACGATTCAAACCCAAACGAATGCGACTGAATTGCATTTCAATTTTGCGCCGAGCCGGCAATACACCATTCAATGGTCGGATGATTTGCAGCATTGGCAAAGCGTCACGAATCCCGTGCTGAATTATTCTTCCGCGTGGCTGGCGAAAACGGGAACGAATGTGGTTTATCCTTCGCCCGTTTTTGCCGTCTGGCACGACACGAATGCCGTGAACCAGCAACGTTTTTATCGCGTCGCGGTTCAGTGAAAGATTTTGGCCACCGCAATTCGCCGCAAAAGATTGGCAACGCAACGGAAGCGGACAAAACCCGCTTCTGCCAACTTATTATTGCCATGTTGGAAACGTGCCCGTCGAATTTTGTTTTGCGCGATCGAAATCTAAAAGCGCGCTCGGCCTTCACGTTGATTGAATTGCTGGTCGTCATCGCCATCATCGCGATTCTCAGTGCATTGTTATTGCCCGTGCTGGCCAAGGCTAAAAACAAAGCCATGATGATTTCGGAAATGTCGGCGGGTCGCCAACTCATGCTCGGCATCCAGATGTATGCCAATGATTTTAACGACGCGACTTTGGTCGGTTTGGGCTCAACCAAAAACGTCGGCACCGTTTTGGATAGTGCCGGACAATCCATTACCACCGTGGCGAAGTATCGTTATCCGTGGCGCATCGTTCCCTATTTGGCCGGATCAATGATGGGACTTTATTCGGCGGTGAATCAGGCTTATTTCCGGCAACTTCAAGCAGGCACCGATTATGATTATGCCGTCAGCATCTGTCCTTCGTTGGGCATCAATTCTGTTTTCATCGGTGGTGATGCCAATACTTCTGATGCCACTTCGGCCAACGCCACCTTCGGTCAACAAACCATTCTGACCAAACTGAGCCTCGCAAATCATCCCGCAGATTTGATGCAATTCATGTCCGCCCGCGGATCGCCCGCCGGTTATTTGGATCCTTCGCAAGCGTCAGTGAATGTCCAGCAAGGCTGGTTTCGCGTGCTGCCGCCGTATGAGCAAACGCGGCTGTGGGCAACGGATTTTTCCCAGGTGACAACGCCGGATCAATGGGGTTTCGCCGCGCCGCGCTTCAACAATCGCGCGGTCGCCGCACTGCTGGACGGCCACGTGGAAGAATTTAATCTGCAACAGATGCAAGACATGCGTCACTGGTGCAATCGCGCGATGGCAGCGGATTGGACTTTGGGCCACTGACACATGGCTTCAAAGAAAAGCATCATCGGCAGCGCCGCACCTTTTGTTGAAGCGGCCGCGTGGCAATCGGTCGGCCAAGGTTGGCGACAACTTTTTGGCAGCTTTCAAAATCTCGGTTTCAGTTTTGAGTGGCACGACTTTTGGTCCGACGAAGAATTGAATTGGTCACGCAGTTTTCACCCGGGCAGCATTGAAATTTGTCTGAACCTCGCCGGGCACGGCACGGTCGCAGGCGACGATGGCCGCGCCGAATTCGCACCGCTGACCGCAGGTTTTTATCGCGCCGGCGCTCCGATGCTGGCAGCCACGCGCCGGGCCAAAGAACGGCATCAATTCATCACTGTCGAATTCGCGCCGGAATTTCTGCGTCAGCATTTGATCTTCGAGAAAAACGGTTTGCATCCGATGGTGCGCGAAGTTTTGGCCGGTGCCGCGCACGATTCCACAGTCGCACCCGCGCAACGGCTCACCAGCGCGCAGCAAGAAATCATCGTGCGATTGCGGCGACCGCCGGTGGCGATTTCGGCGCAGGCGTTTTGGTATCAAGTGCGCGCGCTGGATTTGGTGGCCGAATTTTTATTTCAACCGCCCGACGGCGAAGAATTTTTTTGCACGCGCCAGCAACGCGTCGTGCGCGAGCGCGTGGACAAAGTGATGGCGATTCTGCGTGAAACTTTGGCCGAGCCGCCGCCGTTGGAAGAACTGGCGAAACGCGTCAGCAGCAGCCCGTTTTATTTGAGCCGGATTTTCAAACAGGAAGCCGGCATGACCATCACGCAATTTCTGCGGCAGGCGCGCATGGAACGCGCGGCGGAATTGTTGCGCACCGGTCGCTGCAATGTCACCGAAGCCGCGATGGCCGTCGGTTACAGCAGCCTTGGCCATTTCAGCACAACGTTTCAACAGACGTTTGGTTGTTGCCCCGGCCTTTATCCCTTTGCCACGCCAACCCAAAAATCGCTCAACAAACATCACGAGAAAGTCGGCGTCGAATCTGAAAATTTAAATTAATTTATGAAATCATTCGCACACAAGACCTTGTTCATTCTTTGCGCGGCCACCATTGGCTTGACCAGTTGTTCCACGACCAAAAATCAAACCCGTCCAGACTCGCAATCTTTGACGGAAAGCAGCCCGAATTTTCCGCCGTTGCCTGAAGGCATCACCAGTTTTGGCGCGGCGACTGACAACGGCTGGCTCTACATTTTTGGCGGTTACACCGGCAAACGACACGATTACTCCATCGAAAAAGTTCGCGGCACTTTTTATCGGATCAATCTGGCTCACAACGGTCGCGGCCAAATTTGGGAGCAATTGCCATCCGGTGAGCCAGCACAAGGAACTGCCATTGTCGCGCATGGAAATTATATTTATCGCATCGGCGGCATGGCGGCGAAAAATCATGCCGGCGAAAAACAAGATTTGGTGTCGCAAAATATTTTTGCGCGTTATGACATCGCCAAAAATGTTTGGGAAAACCTCGCGTCGTTGCCGGAAGGACGTTCGACGCATGACGCCATCATCGTCGGCGACAAACTGTATGTCGGCGGCGGCTGGGATTTGAATGGCGACCCTTTGAACGACGATCCGAATGCAGCCAAGTGGCAGGACACATTGCTCGTGCTGGATTTGAATCAGCCGGACGCACAATGGCAAAATATTCCGCAGCCGTTCATACGCCGCGCCATCGCGATGGCCGCCATCGGTTCCAAAATTTATTTCATTGGCGGCATGACTTCTGATAACTACACCAGCCGCGCCGTGGATATTTACGACACAGCGAACGGCATTTGGAGCAAAGGTCTCGATTTACCGCCTTCAACGATGAATGGGTTTGGTTTCGCCGCGATTGGCGTTGGCGATAAAATTTACACGAGCGGATTTTCCGGAAAATTGCTGAGCCTTTCAGCGGACGGAATAAAATGGAAAGTTGCCGGCGAGCTGAAGCAGCCACGTTTTTTTCACCGGCTGATTTTACTGAACGATGGAAACTTGCTGGCCATCGGCGGAGAAAGTTCGCAGGGAAAGTTGCGCGGTGCGGAAATTTTAAGCATCGGCCATTGATGCCGACGCCGAATTTTTAGTGACCGGGAAAAATGGCGGCCATTTTAAAGTTGTCGGCATCTCGCCGAAGGAAAACCATTGAGTGCCAGTTTCTTCCATCATAAGAGTATTTTGTATCCCGCACCTGATGCAGGGCGGCATATTTTTCTTTCCAATTTTCCAGAAAATAATATGTTCTGTGTTCCTAACGAGTTGGGGCGTGATGGGTAAGTCCTTCACATATTCAATACTTAAACGCATTTGCCGTTAGTGGTTTTCTCGGGAAAACGAAGTGAAAGCGCTTGTTTTTCATCTTTAAAAGCCAGTTTAGCTCAGTGGTAGAGCAACGGTTTTGTAAACCGTCGGTCGTCGGTTCAAGTCCGACAACTGGCTCCATTTTTAGATAATAAATGTTTTTCATACTTAAATGTGATTTTTTGCCTTGGTCTATGCGATAAAAGTGTCCCGTTTTTGGATATTGTCAAAATCCATGTCCTGTTAGTAAACGGGCAAGCAACATTAAGACCTAAAAAAGCCGCGAAAAAATGCGGATTTGAATATGAAACTTTAAGAGTTTTGAGGTTTTTGTAAATGTGGACGTTGGCATTGTAGGTGCTAACATCATTGCATTGCGGTTTCAGCAGGCAATCAAGTGAACAAATATGTTATCATATATAACCCGCCTGCTGGTCTGTTCCACCGCGAACCGAAAAGAAAGTTAATAAAATGAAAGCAATCAAAAAAATGCGTAAATCCGGCTTCACGCTGGTTGAAATCATGATCGTTGTGGCCATCATCGGCTTGTTGGCGGCGATCGCGATTCCTAACTTCGTGCGTGCCCGTCAGACCGCCCAAGGCAATGCCTGTTTGAACAACCTCCGTATCATTGATGCGGCCAAGCAACAATGGGCGCTCGAAAAAGGCCAGACATCAGGACCGGTTTCGTCAGACATCCAGCCCTATATTGGCCGCACGGGTGTGTTTCCGACCTGCCCTGTTCAAGGCACCTACACCATCAATGCGTTGACTAACGTCCCGACGTGCTCGCTCGGCAGCACCAATGCTGGCAGCACTCACGTCGCTGTGTTGGTCAACTAATTAATAAGTCGCAAGATTTAATCACAGAGCCTGGAGCAATCCAGGCTCTTTTTTTATTTAAGTAGTCCATTAAGATGGATTTTTTTTGGTATATTAAATGCTTTTGATGGCGTAACGGTTGCAGTCGGCAATCTTGTGAACAAATTATGTTATTATATAAATCCGCCGGCTGCTTTGTTCCACCGTATAAATAAAGGGAAAAATATGAGAAAAATTAGGGGTTATCCTCGGGCAGGTTTTACGTTGGTGGAAATCATGATAGTCGTCGCTATTATCGGCTTGTTGGCGGCCATTGCGGTGCCAAATTTTGTGCGTGCCCGTCAAACCTCGCAGAGCACTTCGTGTCTGAATAATCTTCGGGTCATAGACGCGGCCAAACAAGAATGGGCACTGGAAAAAGGGCAGACTTCGTCTCCTGCCCAGTCGGATCTTCAACCCTATATCAGCCGCACGGGTGCGTTTCCAACGTGTCCGGCAAAGGGGAACTATACCATTAATTTTTTAACCAATGTTCCATTTTGTTCGCTTGCTTCGACCAACGCGGGAAGCATCCATACGGCCGTTCTGATAAACTGAATAATTTTCAAAAATTCATCAGTTTAAAAACTGGCAAACATCACAGCCCGAGATAAAAATTTCGGGCTTGTTTGCTTTATTTTTAGACTCAAATCTTCGAACTATCCCCGATGTTTCGTCCACGCTCGATCGGTCTGTTGCTTGCGCTCGCCACGTTGCTGATTTATTTGCCGGCGACATCCTGCCAATTTATCAATTTCGACGATCAGGACTATGTCACCGATAATCATGTGGTTCAAAACGGGTTGACGTGGGCGGGCGTCAAATGGGCATTCATGGGCTCACACGCAGCCAACTGGCATCCATTGACATGGTTGTCGCACATGGCGGATTGTGATTTGTTCCGGTTGAATCCCGCCGGCCCGCATCTGGTCAATATTTTATTTCACGCGATGAATGTAGCGCTGCTTTTCGCGCTGGTGTTCCGGCTGACAAAAAAAATGTGGCCGGCTGCATTCATTGCCGCGCTCTTCGCGTGGCATCCGTTACATGTTGAATCGGTGGCGTGGGTTTCTGAACGCAAAGACGTTTTAAGCACATTCTTTGCGCTGCTCACACTTTTGAGTTACACGCGTTATGCTCATAAAAATTCCGGAGCCAACAGTCGCGAGTCAGTTGCCGGCATTGCAAGTCCCGCCTTTGATTATTCTCTGGCCGGTTTTTTTTTCGTGCTGGCCTTGCTGTCCAAGCCTATGCCGGTGACGTTGCCCGTCGTGATGTTGCTGTTGGATTATTGGCCGCTCAACCGAGTTCAAGGTCATAAGCTGAAAGCCGCCGGTTCTGCCAGCGGCGAACTTTCAACTTTCAACTTTCAACTTTCAATTATTTGGGAGAAATGGCCGTTTTTCCTGCTTTCAGCCCTTTCTTGCATCCTCACAATTTTGGCCCAGCAAAAAACCGTCTCCACGCTTGCAAGCATCCCGCTTTATTTCCGTTTAGAAAATACGTTGACCGCTTATGCGGGTTATCTATGGAAAATGGTGTGGCCATTTGATTTGGCCATATTTTATCCGTTGCATTCACCCATTGCATTGCCCCTGATTGCCGAGGCGGCGGTTTTATTGGCCGGCATTTCCCTGATTGTCTGGCGGGAACGCAAAAGCAGTCCATGGTTGATTGTTGGCTGGCTTTGGTTTTTGGTGACACTTTTGCCGGTGATCGGACTGGTGCAGGTCGGAAGACAGGCCATGGCCGACCGCTATAGCTATTTTCCGCTCATCGGAATTTTTCTGGCAATAACCTTTTCGGCAGACGGCTTGGTTGCGCGATTCAGTTTTTTAAAAAAGTGGATTATTTCATCTGCCATTTTGATTCTTGGTATATGTCTGGTGTTGTCCGAAAAACAATTGAGCTACTGGCGTGACAGCGAATCACTCTTTACCCATGCGCTGGCGGTGGCGGACAGCGATGTGGCTCATTTCTGTTTGGGACTCACTCTTCAGGATCAAAACCGGCCGACCGAGGCAATGAATCAATATTTAAGGACGCTGGAACTTGATCCGGGATCCGATTTAGCTTACGACAATATCGCCAAACTATTAGATGATGAGGGGAAGATAGATTTCGCCGCCCGCTATTGCCAGGAAGCCGTGCGGCGAAAACCGCAGTCGGTGTTCGCTCATATCAACTTTGGTATTATGCTGGGAAAATTACATCGCTATGATGAAGCCATTCACGAATTATCCGTGGCCGCCCAACTTGACGCTTCTGACGTTCGTCCGCAGTTTTTCATGGGCCAGTTTTTATTGAAACAGGGGAAAAACGTTGAAGCCATGCAGCACTTGAAGGCGGCTTTGCAGATTGATCCAGATGATGTTCAAGCATTGATTTTCACGGCCAGTGTCATGGCGTCCGAAAAAGATCAAGGCATTCGTAACGGTGCATCCGCGCTGACGCTTGCCGGACGGGCCGTCAAACTCACTGGAGGCCGCCAGCCGGCTGCGTTAGATGTTCAAGCCATGGCCTGCGCCGAAATGGGACAATACAATGAGGCTGTCCAGATTGAGGAAGAGGCCATCAAGATTTCCCAGGCTGCCAATCAAGGTGACAATCTGGATGTATTGAAGCAACGATTGAAACGCTACCAATCGCACCAGCCCTGGCGGGAATCTTTCAAGGAAAATTAAAACCATGCGGCCGGTTGGTTTCATTTTTGCTTCAAGTGCGGTGGAAATTATTGTAGTTTGCGCTGGATAGATGACCAAGCCAAGCACCCGACATGGCCACAATTCTAAAAACTGAAAAATTACGCGTCGAATATCGCAGCCGCGAAATGCGGCAGGGAACCAAAGTCGCGCTGGCTGGTCTCGACCTCGAAGTTCACGCCGGCGAAGTCTTCGGATTTCTCGGGCCGAACGGCGCAGGCAAGACCACGACGATGAACGTCCTGCTTGGTTTCGTGCAGCCGACCAGCGGCGCGGCGAGTTTGTTTGGCATTGATGTCCGCCAGCCGATCGCGCGCCAGCGTATAGGCTACTTGCCGGAACTGACTTACTATTACAAATTTCTTACCGCCGAAGAATTGCTCCGTTTCTACGCCAAAATTTTCGGACTCGCGCGCAGCGAAGCGGACAAGCGCATTGACCAATTGATGAAACTGGTCGAACTCGAACACGCGCGCAAACGGCCGATCCGATCTTACTCGAAAGGCATGCAACAGCGCGTCGGCCTCGCGCAGGCACTCATCAACAATCCCGATCTGCTCGTGCTCGATGAACCGACCAGCGGCCTGGATCCGCTTGGCCGCATGAAAGTCCGCGAGATCATCGAGCGATTGAAGAACGAGGGCAAAACGGTTTTCTTTTCATCGCACGAACTCGGCGAAGTCGAAACCGTTTGCGACCGCGTCGCCATCATTCATCAAGGCGAACTTAAGGCGATCGGACGCGTGGACGAGATCAAAAAAGAGCACCATTCGAATCTGGAACAAGCGTTTCTCGAAATCATCGGCTTTCAAAATTCTGCAACCCAGCCATGAAAAATATTTTTGCCGTCGCCGGCGTCGTCATCAAAGAATTATATCGCCGCAAGGATTTTTACGTCCTGTTCATCGTGACGATTTTGATTTGCCTCGTGATGGCTTCGGTCAACATTTTTCACGACGATAAAATCGTCCGTTACCTGAAAGAAATCTGCCTGCTGCTCGTCTGGATTTCTTCGCTCATCATCGCCATCACGACGACCGCGCGGCAAATCCCGGCGGAACGGGAAAACCGCACGCTGCTGCCGTTGCTGGCCAAACCGTTGACGCGGTCGCAATTGGTGCTCGGAAAATTTCTCGGCTGCTGGATCGCGTGCGGTCTGACGCTGCTCTGCTTTTACCTTTTTTTCGGTTTGCTGGCCGCCACCCGCGAGCATCAATTTCCCGT
>JAMFSG010000340.1 GCA_026225155.1 Verrucomicrobiota bacterium | reverse complement strand
GGATGCTTATCAGCAAACAATATTGGTCGCACTCGAAGATGCCGAAAATGCGCTCACCGCTTATGCCCGCGAACAAACCCGGCGCGAATCGCTGTCGCAATCGGTGCAGGCGGATGAGCAGGCGCTTGAGTTATCTACGCAACTTTACAACAACGGCTTGGCGGACTTTCTGCACGTGTTGGATTCCGAACGCTCGCTTTACGCAGCACAGGATGCACTGGTGCAAAGCGATCAAACGGTTTCGCTCAATCTGGTGCAACTCTACAAAGCGCTCGGCGGCGGCTGGCAGGAAGAACTCAAAACCGCCTCGATCTCATCCAAAAGCCGTTATCAATGATCGAGTGAGCGGCTCGCCCAGCTAGACGAAATTTGTAAGCCATCTGCTTTTTTCCGAAGGTGTCGTTCATTTGATTTTTGGAATTTCGTGCGGATCTTCTCCGCGCAAATGCACCACGCCTTCACGGATGGCGGGCGCGAGAATTTCCAGACATTCGCGCACCGCCGATGGCTTGCCCGGCAAATTCACAATCAACGATTTCCCGCGCGTGCCCGCCACCGCGCGCGACAAAATCGCCGTCTTCACTTTGGCGAACGATTGCACGCGCATGATTTCGCCGAAACCCGGCAATTCTTTTTCCAAAATTATTTTCGTGGCTTCCGGCGTCACGTCGCGCGCGGAAATTCCCGTGCCTCCCGTCGTCACGACCAGATCACATTTCAATTCATCCGCAAAATTTTTCAGCGCCGCCGCAATCAAGTCCACTTCATCCGGCACAATCGCGGATTCAAACGTCGTCGTATCGCCGAGAAACTCGCGCAGAACCTTTTCAATCTCCGGCCCGCTGCGATCTTCGTAAATCCCCGCGTTTGCGCGGTCGCTGACGGTGATGCGCCCGATTTTCATTCCTTGATTTTCTTCACCACGCGAATGTTCTCGATCCGCATCATTTTGTCCACTGCTTTGCACATGTCGTAAAGCGTCAACGCCGCCACGCTCACGCCGGTCAACGCCTCCATTTCCACGCCGGTCTGCGCGCTGGTTTCCGTCGTGCAAAAAATTTCAATCGCCGCCGCGCGCACTTTGAAACTCACTTCCACGCAACTCAATCCCAGCGGATGACACAGCGGAATCAATTCGCTTGTCCGTTTCGCCGCCTGGATCCCGGCAATCTGCGCGACCGTCAAAACGTCGCCTTTCGGCAGCGCGTTTTTTTTCAAAGCGCGAATCGTCGCCGGCTGGCAAATCAATTTTCCTTCCGCCACCGCGCGCCGATGTTGGATTGGTTTCGCGCCGACGTTCACCATGCGTGCTTCGCCAGCAGCATTGAGATGGGAAAAATTCTCTTTCATCAAATTACTCTCCAAGCATAACTGCCGCCGGTAGAAATTCCAATTCCGCACCCGTTTCGAGCGAATCTATTTTGGCCGGCACGCGCAGCAACGCGTTGGCCGACGCCAAGCAAGTCACATCGCCTGAACTCGCCCACGCGAGCGGATGCAATTGTGGCAAACCGTTGTTCCATTCCAGCCGCGCTGGCCAAAGCGTTTCACGCGAACACGCGGTATCGTCCAACTTGGTCGCGAGTTTGCCGCGTAAAAATTTGGGAGCTGTTTCGCCGCTCAATCGCGCCAGCGCCGTCGCCACCGCAAAATGAAAACAGACAAGGTGCGACAGCGGATTTCCCGGCAGCCCGAACGCCACGCGCGTTCCGTTCACGCCGAAGATGAGCGGCTTGCCGGGACGCAAGTTGACCTGCGAGAAGACAATTTCAAAGCCGAGCCACTCCAAAAGCGGGCGCGTGAAATCCTTGTCCCCCACGCTC
>JAMFSG010000339.1 GCA_026225155.1 Verrucomicrobiota bacterium | reverse complement strand
GTTCTGAAATTACAGTTCCAGCAATTTGAATTCTTTGGCTAAGCTTATGCGCATCTACAATTGCTTTTCCCGCGAAACTTCGCTTACTTATTATCGTCTCGCCAACGTGAACTGCGCCCCGCACGGGTAATCCAATTTCAAACATTCGACGGTTTATGTAAGCAACTAAAATTGTGAAGAAAATTAAATTAAACTTCAAAGTGTCGGGATGTGCCGACAAATCAACAGGCATGGCAACAAAAATGGTATCCGAAAAAATGAGCCAACGTAACCGACTTGTAACCATTTCCTTTTTTTTCTGGTGGAGCATTATTATTAATGTCGAGCGCGGCCCACACCATTTTTGGAATTTCTATTTCGAAATCGTCCATTATTTCGAGCACTTTTTGCGCGCTTTGAAAATCACAGTTTTCACAAAAACTCGTGAATCCTAAAACGTCAAAAAGCCCAAAAATACAATTCATATTAATTTAACAGCAACTCGCCCACGCCAATTCCGTGTTTCAAACAATACGCACCGTTGTCCACGTATTTTTGCGCCCACCATTTTAGGCCGGCGCGTTCTTCCTTCGTCAATTTGCGGACGACTTTCGCGGGCGCGCCCAGCACGAGCGAGCCGGGCGGGATTTTCGTTCCCTGCGTCACGAGCGCTTTCGCGCCGATGAGCGATTGTTTGCCGATGATTGCGCCGTCCAAAATCACCGCGCCCATGCCGACCAAAACTTCGTCACCCACTTGGCAAGCGTGGACAATCGCGCCGTGGCCGACCGTGACCCAGTTGCCGAGCACGCACGGAAAATTATCCGCAAGATGCAACACGGCATTGTCCTGCACGTTCGTGTGATGGCCGACGACAATGCGGTTGATGTCGCCGCGCAACACCGCGCCATACCAAACGCTTGAATGCGCGCCGAGCGTCACGTCACCGATGACCGTCGCGTTTTTGGCGATGAAAACATTTTTGCCGAGCTTCGGTTTTTTGCGGAGAAACGTGTCGAGTTGTTTGTCGATTGCGCTCATGTCAAAATTTAACTCCGATTTTTCGTTGAAACAAACTCAAACAAAATGCCATGCAACAATTTTTAATTTTGAAACCAATCGAACCTGTGGCATTGGTTACAGTCGAATTTCTAAATGACAAAGGGCAAACCAAAACGGAGACTGCCGCGTTCGTTCAAGGATTTGACGCCGGCGAAACATTTCAACCCGCGCACTTTTTTCCAAGAGCTGATTTTGAAAGGCTGGTTCACGCCGCGCCACGGACGTCCGCGCCGTCCGGTTTTTCCGAAATTAAAACACGGCGAAGTCGCGATCACTTGGATCGGCCACGCTTCTTTTTTGATTCAGTTCACGGACTTGAACGTATTGATTGATCCGAATTTTGCGAACTGGCTTTTTCTGCTGAAACGCATCAAGCGCGCCGGTTTGAAAATAAAAGACCTGCCGCCGATTGATCTGGTTTTGCTGACGCACGCGCACTTCGATCATTTTCACAAACCGACGCTGCGCAAATTGCCGCATCCGAAAATCGGCGTGATGCCGCGCGGCGTCGGCGACCTCGCGAAAAATCTCGGCTTCAGCCGCGTGATCGAACTGGAATGGTGGGAAAGTTTTTCGCAAGGCGATTGGAAAGTCACTTTCACGCCGAGCAAACATTGGGGGGCGCGGACGTTGCACGACCAGCATCGCGGCTTCGGCGGATTTATTCTGGAACATCAAGGCCGGAAAATTTATCACGCGGGCGACAGCGCGTATTTTCATGGCTTCAAGGAAATTGGCCGCAAGTTCGCGCCGGAAATCGCGCTGCTGCCCATCGGCGCGTATCATCCCGAATCATTTCGGCGCGTTCACATGGGACCGGATCAGGCCATGCAAGCGTTTCAGGATTTGCGCGCCAAAACTTTTGTGCCGATGCACTACGGCACGTTCAAATTATCCTTTGAAGATTTGGACGAACCGCCGCGTTGGCTGATGGAAATTGCCGCCGAAGAAAATCTCACTGAGCATGTAAAAATTCTGGACGAAGGCAGGCCGCGGGTGTTTTGAAATTTTTTGGTGGAACAGGCTTCCAGCCTGTCGTTTCGGGCGTCACGCCCAAAACCATCAGGACGTGGCCATTTTCACGCAAAATCCTCCGAAGAAAAACGCTGCGCTACGAAATCCGGCGAGACGCCCGTGCCACCATTCAATAATTTTTACGCGTTCAACGAAGCGACAGCGCATCGCACTGCCGCGCCATCGCGAAATCTTTTTCCGTCAAGCCGCCCGCATCATGCGTCGTGAGCGCGAGCGTGACTTTGTTCCAGCGAATATCAATGTCGGGATGATGCTGCACTTGCTCGGCGATCTGGCCGACATCGTTCACGAATTTTAACGCGGCGGGAAAATTTTTGAACTGAAACGTGCGCAAAATGATTTCGCCGTTGCGCCGCCATTGCGGCAAGGCGGCCAGCGCAGTTTGGATTTTTGTTTCGTCCGCTTTGATTTGTCCGGCAGCAAAACTTTTGAGCGTTGTCGCATCAATGCTGGAAGCTTCGCGTGATAAATTCAAGCTGGTCATCAACGACCAAATCCACGCGGCCACGCAAAGTAGAATGCCAAGCACCGCTCTGCCGCCCCAGCCGTTCGGTTCCGGCGGAATTTCACTGAAAGCCGTATGATAATAATCGGTGATATTTTTGACCGTCCACACGAAGAACAGAACAAAGCCGGCCAGAAAAATTATCAGTTGCCCGATGCCCGCCGCAATGTGCCCGGCCATGAGCGAACCCAATCCGGGCGTTCCCAGCAGGTTCATCAAAGTGGCGTTGCGCGCCGCTTTATGGGTAATTCTTTTTTGCACTGAAGATGGTTTCGTATCCCGTCATCATCGCCGCAAAGCCGATGGGAATCGTAAATATGATGCCGATGCCGCAGGCCAAAACACCGGACAGGCTCACCAAGCCGACCAAGATCGTCAGGCCGAAAACCTGCCACCAATGTTGATTGACGCGCTTCCAACTGATCCTCATCGCCGCCACAAAACCAAGCTGCTTGTCAATGATGAGCGGCAGTGTGAATTGCCAGCAGACCGTCAGATATGTCAATGGAATCAAGCAAACCAGCAAGATCGGCAACGCGCTGGCATACGCCGAAAACATTTGCGACATGATATTTCCCATTTCCGTCGGCGCAGTCTGCTGGTCTTTCAAATGCTGGAGTTGTTGCACCAACGGATTGATTTTTTCGGCGGCGACATAACTGAACGGCAACATACACGCACTGCTGATGAGGCTCACCACGAGCGAACCGAAAAAAAGTTGCGAATAAGCTTTTTGAAAACCGGTAAAAACATCACCAACGCCCGTCACTTCGCCGCGAATCGTTTTTAAATAAACGAAATAAAAACCGCCCAGCAAAGGCCCGAGAACCAGAGAGTCGAGCGCCATGACCAAAAAACCGATGGCCAAAGTGGCCGGAACAGAAGTAAAAATTTTCCCCAGACCGGTAACCAAAGTTAAATTCAAAAAAATGGACAAGCCGATTTGAATGGCAAACAAAACTAAAACGCAAAGGAACAAAAGGCCGAAATTTTTCTTCACCAATTCAAAGCCGCCTGAAACGCAGCCGCCCAAGTCCAATTCATAGTCGTCCGCCGATAAAATCGAATTAGTTGGCGGTGCGATAATGCCGAGCGCGCGGCTGGTAAATATGTCGGCAAATTCTGGAAATTTTTCGAGCGGACGAAATTCCGCATCACTCTCGGCTTTTGCGAGGGACTGCGCGTTCAGCCGGCCTTCGGCAAGCCACTGGCGGATGTCCGCCGAAGCGATCGGTCCGTATTCTTTGCCGTCGCCGCCGATGATAATATAGTTCGCCATAATCTGCTTTCGCGTTGGCCGACTTCTAGTTCATCGTCCGCCGGAACGCAAGCTTGTTCCTTTTCGCGCGACACAAATTATTTTCGTTTTCGCCGATGGGGAATATGCTTTGCCACTAAACAGATGCCATGGATTCATTTCAACATAATTTGCAACTCGCTTTTGCGGCGCACAATCAGGGTCGTCATGCCGAAGCCGAAGCGCTTTGTCGGAAATTAATTCCGATCAATCAGGCGGACGCGCAGTTGCAATTTTTGCTCGGCATGGTGCTGCACAAACTCGGAAGCGATGTGGAAGCAATTGAACCTTTGCTCCGCGCCGCCGAATTAAAACCAAACGACGCGGCGATTTTTCACGGCCTCGGCATCACGTTTCACAGTTTGAAAAATTATCCGCGCGCGGTGGAAAATTATCTGAAAGCCATCGCGCTCAAACCGCGACTTGCGGATTTGCATTACAGCCTCGGCAATTCGTATTACCAATTGGATGAAATCGAAAAAGCGGCGGCAGCTTTTCGTCGCGCCGTGGAATTGAATCCGCAAGATTCGGCAAGCTGGAATAATCTCGGAAAATCCTGCAAGGAACTGAATCAACTGGAAGCATCAGTTGCCGCTTTCAGCAAAGCGCTGGCGATAAAACCAGATTATGCGCTGGCACGTTATGGCCGCGCTATTTCATTGCTCGCAGCGGGAAATCTCGCCGAAGGTTTGCGTGAATATGAAATGCGTCCGCGCCGGATGCCGCGCGAATTTCTGCAACCACGCTGGCGCGG